>JAUYEO010000289.1 GCA_030689795.1 Desulfobacterales bacterium
GGGCGATCAGGGGGAACCCCATCCGCTGCCTGACCTGGCCGGAAGTCCGGGAGCTTAACGAAAGCGGTTTCACCATTGGTCTCCTCGCCAATGGGGGCGGAGGCATCAAATCCCCACACAATGTCGACGCGGTTAAAGAACGAATTGTCGCAGCCATGGAAAGTTTGCATGCGAATATCAACGCAGACATCAGGTATTGTGCCTTCAAGGAGGGGATTCCGGGAGCTGACCTCTGGGCATTTATACAGTCCCTGGGAATCCGCGCCGTTTTCACCCAGTGCCCGACAAACCAGCGAGCCACACTTGCCGGGATCGGCCGCATTCAGATCGACGATGACGATCACAATATTTTTATCACTAAAATATCAAGACCTTACCTATTTTTCAAGGATAAGCGATCCTGGCAATACATCCGCCGGTATAAAATTGACAGACTGTTTCACCGTCTGTCGGAATGGGTGAACAGAATTCGCGAGCGATAAAAAATGTGCGGCATCTGCGGAAAACTTGATTTTACGGGCTCCCCGGTCGACGAAGATCTTCTGCGACGGATGACGGGTCTTCTGGCTCATCGGGGGCCGGACGATTCCGGCGTCTATCTGCGCCATCAGGGCAACGTCAGTTGCGGTCTCGGCCACCGGAGGCTGAGCATCATCGACCTGACGGAGGCCGGCCGGCAGCCGATGTCCAACGAGGACCGGACGGTCTGGATGGTCTTCAATGGAGAAATCTACAATTTTGCCGTCCTGAGAGAGGAGTTGGAGAGAAAAGGTCATCGATTCACCTCCCGGACAGACAGCGAGGTTATCATCCATCTCTTTGAAGAAGAGGGATCGGCCGGTATCGCCAGGCTCGTCGGGATGTTCGCCCTGGCCCTCTGGTCGGAAAAGACGCGGACCCTCGTTCTGGCCCGCGATCACGTCGGCATCAAACCGCTTGTCTATTACCGGGACGGCAAAAAATTCCTCTTCGCCTCGGAGATCAAGTCCCTGCTTGCAGATCCTGCCGTCCGGAAAGAGATGGATCTGGAGGCCCTGGACCTGTACCTCAGCCTCAATTACATCCCCGCTCCCTATACAATCTTCAAGAACATCCGCAAGCTCCGTCCCGGTCATATCCTGACGGTTCGCGACAGCGTGCTCAATGAAGAAAGGTTCTGGGATATCGCTCCCCCCGGGATGATGACGCCTGCCGACGCACCGGAGGTCCGCTGTTTTGAAGAGACGAAGGCGACACTTTTCCGTACTCTGGAGGAGGCCGTCCGCAGCCAGATGGTCGCCGATGTTTCCCTCGGGGCATTCTTAAGCGGCGGCATCGACTCGAGCGTAATCGTGGGACTGATGGCGCGCAACGCCCCCCGGCCGGTGAAAACCTACGCCATCGGCTTTAAGGATATGCCGATGTACGATGAAAGTTGCTACGCCCGCGAAGTGGCCGCATTCCACCATACGGAACACCACGAAATCATGCTGAGTTCGAGTGAGATCATCGATACGATCCCCGCCGTTCTTGCCTCCTTCGACGAGCCCTTCGGTGATTCCTCTGCCGTGCCTACCTATGTGGTCGCCCGTGAGACAGCTCGTGACGTTACCGTCGCTCTCTCCGGCGATGGCGGCGATGAACTCTTTGCCGGCTACCGCATGTACAAGGGCGAGGCATGGCGCCGCCGTTATCGTCTCATCCCCCGATTTCTCAGGGCTGGGCTTCTGGAGCCTGTCATCCGTTCTCTTCCCGATTCCCGTGATAACAAATACGGGGAACATATCCGGAGGATCAAGAAATTCCTCCGCGGGGCAAAAGAGACCTTCGCAGAACGGGTCTTTTCCTGGAATGAGCTCTTCAGCCCGGAGAGCAAAAAAGCTCTTCTGACCGATAGTTACGGGATAGACCATCCACTGGGGCCGGAATTGTTCGCCGCAGCCCTGAGCCGTTTGCCGACCGATACCATCAACCGGATGCTCTATGCCGATCTTAAAATCTCCCTGCCGGCGGACATGCTCCATAAAGTTGATAAAATGAGCATGTGTCATTCCCTTGAGATCCGTGTTCCCCTGCTCGACCATCGGGTCTGCGAACTGGCATTTAAGATCGGGGGCGAATGGAAGATCAGGCACGGCCGCAGCAAATACGTCTTTGTCGAAACGTTTAAGGAGATCCTTCCTCAATCCCTGCACAATCGGCCCAAGTGGGGTTTTGAGATGCCGATCAGCAAATGGCTGAAGTCGGATCTGCGATACCTTATCGAAGAGAATCTCTCGCAGGAAAGAATCATCCGGGAGGGTATTTTCCATTACCCAGCCGTCAAAAAACTCATAGACAAACTCATGTCAAATCGCTCCGACACTTCCTGGCAAATCTGGAATCTCATCGTATTTCAGGCCTGGTACTCCCGCTATATGGAAGGGCGGCAATATTGAAGGTAACCGCTCAGCCACCGATCTACGCTGATCATCACGGATATTTTTTCTTTAAAACTTCTGAGAATAATATCTGTTATTTCTTTGTATTTAAATCTATCTGCGTTCATCTGTGTGAATCTGCGGCTAAGTAATTACTAATGAAGATTAAAGTTATTCATATCATTACCCGTCTGGACAAGGGGGGCTCTGCCGAGAATACCCTTTTAACTGCGGGGGGTCTTGATAAGCAAATATATGACGTCCTTTTGGTTAAAGGGCTTTCCAATGAGTCAGGCATGGCGGAAGGTGAAGCCGTGGCAGTGGAAGAAAGCATAAGAGAGGCTGAAAGAGAGGGGGTCAGAATTCTAACTATTCCCGGTCTTGTAAGAAGGATAGCTCCTTTTTATGATTTTAAGACCTTTTTTGCCCTGATTAAAATACTGCGATATGAGCGTCCCGATATCGTCCATACTCACACTTCCAAGGCGGGAATACTGGGAAGATGGGCGGCATATTTTGCCGGTGTTCCTGTCATTATCCATACACCTCACGGCCATGTATTCTGGGGGTACTTTGGCAGATTGAAGACGGCATTTTATATTATTCTTGAAAAAATTACGGCTTTCATTACGGATAAAATTATCGCGCTGACAGAACAGGAAAAAAATGATCATCTTCACTTCCGCATTGCCTCCGGGGATAAATTCTCAGTTGTGCATAGCGGAATCAAGCTGGATAAATTTTCAAATCTGTCTGCTGATCCTGCGGCCATGAGAAGAAAACTGGGGATATCAGAAGGGGATCTGGTTGTCGGCACAACCGGCAGGCTCACACCTGTGAAAGGGCACAGGCATTTAATCGAAGCGGCAGGAAACATTGTGGATGCGAGGCCGAATACAACCTTTGTGTTTTTAGGCGATGGTGAGCTTTCAGACGAACTGAAAAATATGGCCTCAAAGCTGGGCTTGAAGGAAAAAGTGAAATTTCCGGGCTGGCGGCCGGATGTGGCTGAAGTGATGTCTGCATTTGACCTGTTTGTGCTTCCATCGCTTAATGAGGGAATGGGGAGAGTTCTCGTTGAGGCAATGGCACTGGGAAAACCCGTTGTCGCCAGCAATGTCGGAGGTATTCCCGATCTTGTAATTCACAATCACAATGGCCTTCTTGTCCCTCCGGCAGATGTGGAAGGACTGGTAAAAAGCATCAACATATTTCTTCATGATCCGAAAAAAAGAAAGGAAATGGGCGACAGAGGAAAGGTTGTTGCCGCCGATTACAGCACAGATGCAATGATTCAGAAAATTGAACGGCTTTATGACGAAGCAACCTCTTTTTTTCGGAGTTCGCTCTCATAAAAAGGCTTAACTTCATTGACAATTGGAGTGCCGTTATGCGCCATCGTTACTTCATTTTATACATGATTGCATTCATCCTGGTAATTATGGGCATCCGGCCGTCTTTCGCCGCCGATTATCAGCAGGTTGCCGGTCTGATAGATACTCGCACTACGTACAGTGATGGAGCTTATGACATAGAAACCCTTGTAAGAATGGCAAAGGGCAGGGGATTTGAAGTTCTTGTTATCAATGATCACGACAGGGTGGTCATGGAATACGGCCTTCCGCCTTTCAGGAATATAGTTAAAAAAAGGGTTGAGTTGAATTCGATCAACAAGCAGGGCGCAAAGGCTTATCTGGATTCAATCAGTAAAGTGCAAAAAAAGTTTCCGGATATGATTTTAATTCCCGGTTCGGAGTCCGCCGCTTTTTATTACTGGACGGGTTCGTACTTTAATAAAAATCTCACCGCGCATAACCATGAAAAAAGAATTTTGACCATAGGCATGGAGAACCCCGGGGATTATGAACGCCTTCCGATTTTACACAACGGAGCCGGTACAGAATATACCGGCATCGTTCTTCCCGGCATCCTTTTATTTCTGTGCTCTCTCGCGGCTTCCATTTATCTGATAAAGTGGGGGGGATTTTACAGGATAACAGGAATAATTGTTGCTGTTTTGAGCGTGGCTTTTATTGCCGACAGCAATCCTTTCAAAAGTTCTCCTTTTGATCAGTATCATGGTGACCAGGGGATGGCTCCTTATCAGCTTCTTGCAGATTACGTAAATGAGAGAGGAGGTCTGACCTTCTGGAACTATCCTGAAACGAAATCGGGCATCAGAAAGATGGGACCGATCCTGGTTGATACTCCTCCTTATCCGGAGGTGCTGGAGGAATCCGTGGGCTATACGGGGTTTGCCTCTCTTTACGGGGACAACATAACTGTCACGGAACCTGGGAATGCCTGGGACAGGGTTTTAACTGCATATTGTGATGGAATAAGAAGCAGACCAGTCTGGGGAATATCTACGGCGGATTTTCATGAGGAAGGAGAGAGCGGGGAGAAACTGGGGAATTTCCCGACAGTTTTTCTGCTTCGGGAAAAAAGCAGGAAAGGTGTGCTGGAGGCGCTGAAAAATGGCAAAATGTATGCTTACGCCGGCAGTTATCCGCAGTTTGTGAGGCTTGATGAGTTTTCTGTTGCCTCATCTGATGGCATAAACAAAGGGCTTTCCGGGGATGAAATCGTATTAAAAGAAAGTCCAAAAATCAGGATTTTCCTTTCGGCGACTGTGCCTTTTGAGAATAAGATTAAGGTGCGATTGATAAGATCGGGGGAACTGGTTGAGACCTTTGAAGGAACATTGCCAATGCAGATCGATTATGAGGATAAATACTTTCAGCCCGGCAGGAAGATATATTACAGAATGGACATGAGCGGGTGCGGTGTAGTCGTTTCCAATCCGGTTTTTGTAAAGTTTGAAGAGTAAATATTCAGTCAGTGTGGTGGACGGATCTTCGGCAGGAGAAATTATCACTGAAAAAGATGAACATCGAACATCGAACGCCGAACATCGAATGTTTAATTGGAAAAAGGAACTCGGGGAGCCCAGAGATGGAAGACCGAAAAGATGAACGTTCATCTTTCAAAACCTTGGTTGGTATTGGATGTTCGTTTTTAATTCGATGTTGGATGTTCGATGTTCCAAGTTCGACGTTCATCTTATAAAAAATCCTGTAAATCCCGTCAGATAAGTTTTTGTTGTGGCGCCGGGTTTGTCGAATTGCATCCAAGGGTGGGGGTCACCCACACGAAACAGCGAGGAACAATTAAAGATGATAATTTCTGTGCATCAACCTCAATATCTGCCGTGGCTTGGTTATTTCGATAAGATTAAGAGGGCGGATATCTTTGTTCTCCTTGATAATGTTCAGTTCAAGAAAAATGAGTGGCAGAACCGGAACAGGATTAAGACTGCAAACGGCTTGCAATGGCTGACCGTTCCTGTTATGTATAAATATCCGCAGTTGATTAACGAGGTTGAAATCAATAGCAGGGATAAATGGCAGCACCGTCAGAGGCAGGCAATTATTTCGAATTATAAAAAGGCCCCATGCTGGTCTTTGCTTGAAGAATTTTTTGAAGAGATATTTTCATCAAAATGGCAATACATTTCTCAACTGAATATTCATGCGGTCAAGAGACTTGCCGGAATTCTGGGCATTAAGACGCCGATTTATATTGCCTCTGAACTTGGAAAATTTTCTGATGATCCCGACGACAGACTGATTGCCCTCACAAAACATTTTGATGGAGATACATATCTGGCTGGAAGCGGGGGAAGGGAATACATGGATATGGCGAAATATGTCCAAAATGGCATAAGGGTCATTTTCCAGGAGTACGAACATCCCGTTTACAACCAGCTTTTTGGTGATTTTGAGCCGTTTATGTCGGTTGTTGACCTGCTTTTCAACCATGGCCATGATAGTTTGAAAATTCTTAAAGGAGAGCTTTGCATAACATCTGATTAAGGGGCCTATGCCAGCCTCAAAGGGCATGTTATGCAAAGACCTCTAAAGGAGAGGAATGAAAATTTTAGCCATCGGCGCCCATCCGGACGATATTGAGGCCGGTTGTTCCGGTTCCCTGGCCAAATACGCGCGAAACGGCCACGACATCTACCTGCTCATCATGACGGAAGGCCACATGGGCGGGGAAGGCTCTATCAGAAAAAAGGAGCAAAGAAAATCGGCGAAGATACTCAAACCCCGGGAACTGATATGGGGGGGGTACAAAGACACGCTGCTTTCGCCCCACATGAACCAGATGGTCCATGACATCGAAGTCGTGCTGAAGAAGATCGCCCCTGACTTCATTTTCGTCCATTACGAGGACGATACCCACCAGGACCATCGGGCACTGGCCAAGGCCACGATATCTGCCACACGCTACGTCAGGAACGTTCTTTTCTATGAGGGACCGACGACCCAGAATTTTTCTCCCGCTGTTTTCGTTGACATCAAGGAGACACTTGACGATAAAATCGCCATGCTCCTGGCACATCATTCACAGGTGCAGAAGACCAATATCGAGGGGCTGACCATAACGGACATCGTCCGCTCTACAGCTGTCTTTCGCGGAATCCAGGGGCGGGTGCAGTTCGCGGAGGGTTTCGTGCCACTGCGTCTGTTCATCAATATTTGACGGCTTCGTAAAAAGTCA
>JAUYEO010000293.1 GCA_030689795.1 Desulfobacterales bacterium
AGATACAGCATAGGGGCTAATTATAAGCTGTTTCAAAAAGAGAATTTTTCGACCACCCTCATGACTGAATACCGGAGAAGCGATTATGAGAAAGCATCCGGAAGCGTTTTCGATGATAAACTGGATGAGTTCTTCGTCAGACTGGCGATAGCATTCTAATGGGTTCGTCCTTAAAAATTCACTTTTAAAACAGATAATTTTAATTGTAGTTCATCATATACATATATATATTGATCGAAAGGAGAATGACCATGCACATGGCAGATGCTTTGATATCTCCCGCTGTAGGCGGAACTGTGTGGGCGGCTTCAGCCGGATTGATCGCCTATTGCTCAAAAAAAGTAAGAGATGATGTTGACGACCGGATAATTCCTCTCATGGGCGTTGCCGGAGCTTTCATATTTGCAGCCCAGATGATTAATTTTACTATTCCAGGAACAGGATCAAGCGGACACCTGGGCGGAGCAATGATTCTTTCGGTTCTGCTCGGCCCTTATGCCGCATTTCTTACAATGGCATCCGTGCTCACAGTGCAGGCCCTCTTTTTTGCGGACGGAGGACTGCTTGCCCTCGGATGCAATATTTTTAACCTCGGTTTTTTCCCATGCTTTATCGCATATCCTTTCATATATAAAAAAATTGCGGGCGAAAAACCTTCCCAAAACCGCATCCTGATAGGTACTTTGGCGGCATCCATTCTGGGACTTCAAATGGGCGCCTTTGGAGTCGTTCTTGAAACCCTCTTTTCCGGCATCTCAGAACTGCCTTTCGGAACTTTCGTATTAATGATGCAACCCATACATCTCGCTATCGGCATTGTTGAAGGCATGGTGACAGCCGCAGTTATCTCATTCGTATGGAAATCGAGGCCGGAACTCATTCAAAAAACAACATCCCCGGCGCCTTCAGGCAACTTCTCACTGAAATATGTTTTAACTGCGCTCCTTGCAGCCGCTGTGATTACAGGCGGGATTCTTTCCTGGTTTGCTTCATCACATCCGGACGGACTGGAGTGGGCCGTCTTTCATACAACGGGATCAGAAGAACTTGAGACTCCGGGGCATGGTGTTTATTCGCTATTAACAAAAATACAGGGGAAAACGGCGTTTCTGCCGGATTATAATTTCAAAACGTCTAAAAATTCCGACATTAAAAAACCGGAACCTGCAAGTATTATCGATTCGGGCACCTCAGTATCAGGACTTGTGGGAGGAGCGCTTGTTCTGGTTCTTGCAGCCTTTATAGGGTTTGCCCTGAAAAAGAGGAGCGGAACCAGATCTCACCTATGAGCAGAATAAAGACGGCATTTCTCGATTTGGGTCACATGGATACTCTCTCAGGCAGGGATACTTTCGCACACCGTATAGATCCGCGCGCAAAACTCCTGACAACTCTGATATTCATTATCACCGTTATTTCATTCGGAAAATACGAAATTTCAGCTCTCATCCCGTTTTTTATTTTCCCCGCAGTAATGATAAGCCTGGGAGAGCTTCCGGTTTATTATCTTTTCCGGAAGATTCTTATAGTCATACCCTTTGCCGTCATGATCGGAATATTCAATCCTTTGATAGACCGCGAAATCCTGATGCGCCTTGGTCCGTTTTCCCTTTCAGGGGGGTGGATTTCTTTTTGTTCAATAATGATAAAATTTACTCTTACCGCCGGGAGCGTTCTTGTTCTTATTGCATGCACAGGCTTTAATTCAGTCTGTATGGCTCTTGAAAAAATGGGCGCTCCCCGTGTATTTGCAGTTCAACTGCTCTTTTTATACCGCTATATTTTTGTTCTGATTGACGAAGCATCGCGCATGGCAAATGCAAGATCTCTACGCTCCTTTGACGGAAAAGGAAAGGGAATCAAAGTGTTCGGCTACCTGCTCGGACACCTTCTGTTAAGAACTATCGACAGGGCGCAGCGCATTCATCTTGCCATGCTCTGCCGGGGCTTTGACGGGGAAATCAGGGTTAACCGCCGCCTTGAAGCGGGCATAAGAGAAGTGATTTTTACGATTGCGTGGTCCGCTTTTTTTATCGCCATGCGGTTTTACAATATTCCGCTGATTGCAGGGAAACTGATAACGGAGTCCATATTATGAGTCACCATATTGTCGAGGTTAAAAACCTGAAGTTCACTTACCCGGACGGCACCTGTGCGCTTCAGGATATTTCCTTCAGAATAACCCACGGCGAATCCGTAGCGGTCGTAGGGGAAAACGGAGCTGGGAAATCGACGCTCCTCCTTCATCTTAACGGTTATCTCATGTCAGGAAACGGGATTATCCGGATAGGCGACTACCCTTTAACAAAAGAGACGCTGAAAGAGGTAAGGCGAACGGTGGGAATGGTTTTCCAGGACCCGGACGACCAGCTTTTCATGCCGACCGTATATGATGACGTGGCCTTTGGTCCCTTAAATCTCTCACTTCCGCCGGAAGAAGTTGACACAAGGGTTGACAATGCCCTTTCAACGGTAGGAGCATTGCATTTAAAATCCCGCCCGCCTTACAGGCTTTCAGGAGGAGAAAAAAGATCGGTATCGATTGCGACAGTTCTTGCCATGTCACCCGATATTCTTGTCATGGACGAACCGACGTCAAATCTTGACCCACGGGCAAGGCGTAAACTCATAGAGCTTCTGAAAACATTTAAACATACAAAGATAATAGCGACTCACGATCTTGATATGGTTATGGATCTCTGCGAGCGGACAATAGTTATTCATAAGGGACAGGTCATGGCCGACGGCCCCACGGCTGAAATATTCATGAACCAGGAACTTTTAGCGGAAAGTCATCTCGAAAAGCCCCTGCGCATGCAGGGTTGCCCGGTATGCGGGAAAACGTAAAAAACAGGTCTCTGGTTCCTGGTTTGTGGTTTCTGGTCGAAAGGTTTTCCGTTTACTGATCACTGATTGCTGATCACTGCGTCCCTGTTCCTACCTGAAATCTTCGGCACTGATGCCGTATCTTCTCATAATCTGCTGAAGGGCCTGACGTTCGAGTCCGCAGAGTTTTGCCGCCTGCGTTACATTTCCCATGTTGGCTGAAAGAAGATTGCTGATATAATTTTTATTAAAAAGATTAAGAGTCTGCTCTTTTGCGTCCTTATACGGCAGGTTCAGGGAAGAAAGCTCAACAAGACATTCCTTCGGCGTATCTCCGGTGAGTCCGGCATCATCAGGCATGATGACATCGGTTGAACAAAAGAGGATTCCGCGCAATATTACATTCTCCATCTCCCTTACGTTTCCTTCCCATGTTCTTTCCATAAAATTCTTCATAAGATCCGGAGATATTGATTTGACCGGCTTGTTGAGTTTTGCGCAATGTTTATTAATGAGATGACTTGCTATAATGGGAATATCTTCCCGATGCTCTCTTAAGGAAGGCATCTTAAGGGGAAGAACATTCAGGCGGTAGAAAAAATCTTCTCTGTACTCGGCTTTTTTTATCTTCTCTTCAAGATTCCGGTTTGTTGAGGCGATTATGCGAACATCAACGGAAATTGTTTTTGTATCCCCAAGCGGTTTAATCTCCTTTTCCTGAAGCACTCTGAGCAGTTTTGTCTGGATAGTCGGACTTATATCGCCTATTTCATCCAGAAATATCGATCCTTTGTGTGCTTCCTGGAAAAGTCCGATTTTGTTCTGGGTTGCATGGGTGAATGCGCCCTTTTTATACCCGAACAATTCGCTTTCGAGAATATTTTCCGGAACAGTAGGGCAGCTAACCGCGACAAAAGGGCCTTTGCTGCGGTTGCTTAAAGCATGAATAGCTCTTGAAACAAGATCCTTTCCGGTTCCTGATTCGCCGGTGATCAGGACAGTAAGGTCGGTTTGAGCAACCATCCGGACAGTTTCATACACCCTCTCCATTACGGCGCTCTTGCCGACAAGATCCTGAAAATCCTGCGTGTTTTGTCTCTCCTTCTGAAGCATGCGGTTTTCATTGAGAAGTCTGCTCCTTTCAACCGCCTTTTGTATTCTCAGAATCAGGGCATCATGGTCGAACGGTTTTGTTATGAAATCGTACGCCCCCCTCTTCATCGCTTCGACCGCCGTTTCAATCCGGCCGAATGCGGTCATCATTACTACCGTCAGATCAGGATGATCCCTTTTTATCAGATCCAGGAGTTCAAGCCCGTCCATACCCGGCATTTTTATATCGGCCAGAACCATATCAACATGAGTTTCTTCAAGAATCCTGAGCGCCATTTCTCCTGAAGATGCCATCTCGACCCTGCATCCGAGATCGGGCTCGAGGCTCCGCTTTAAAAGTTGACGCATATCAGGTTCGTCATCTACTACCAGTATTTTTATTTCCATATAACTTCAGTCCCCGGTTTCCGGCGAAACCACAGGCAAAAGAACCGTAAACAGAGTCCCCTTACCGAACTCGCTCTCAACAAGAATCTCGCCTCCATGGCTTTTCACAATTCCATAGCTTACCGAAAGCCCCAGACCTGTTCCCACTCCGGTCGGTTTTGTCGTATAAAAAGGATCGAAGATACGGGTCAGATCATTTTTCTCTATTCCGTATCCCGAATCGGCAACTTTTATGGCCACTTTATTATCCTGCCTTATGTATTCCGTCGAAAGGCTGATACTTCCTTTCTTCCCGACAGCATGCCCGGCATTCATCAGAAGATTTATCAGGACCTGCCTTATCTTCTTCTCATCAAGGAGCATGGGCGGAGCTTCTTCGTCATAATTCCGGATAATATCTATTCCATCCAGTTTGGAATGATGCAGGATGAAATTCAATACATCATCTGCGGCTTCGTTGATCCGCGTTGTTTTGATTTCAGGCTTTGAACTCCTCGCAAAGTTAAGGAGATCCTCTACAATCGACTTGCAGTTTTTTACATGCTTTTCTATTGTTTTGAGATCGTTGTATCTGTCCGTTTCAATTTTTTCATTCCGCAGAAGAAGCTGAGTGTAACCCAGAATCACTCCGAGGGGATTATTGATCTCGTGTGCTATACCTGCTGAAAGCTGGCCTATGGAAGCGAGTTTGTCCGCCTGGGCCATCTGCTTTTCCATCATTCTTCTCTGTTCAATATCCTTGACAAGAAAATGGATGGTCTCCTCCTGTCCGGGCTGGTTGGCGTCTAAGCTTCCGCTCACAAGCGAACCCATCCTGGCGCCGTCGGAGCGCTTCAATTCTATCTCAACATTTGTAACAAAACCATTCCTCTCCATCATTTTTTCAATGCGTCCCCAGTCTTTTTCATCTGAAAAGAAATCCTTAAATCTTTTGCCGTTTAAGCTGTCGGCTCTCTTTAATCCGAGCATTGCATACCCTTCCGGATTAAGCTCAAGTATTATGCCGTCTTTGCCCATAACAAGTATAATATCTTTTGAAACTTCAAAAATGCGGCGGTACTTGCGTTCGGAAACCGCCACTTCTTTGGAGCGTTCGGCCACGAGGCGCTCGAGGTGGCTGTTGAAAAAGAGCAACTCATCGCTGAGGCTCTGCAAGGCGAGCTTGTCGTTTTGAATATCACGGTAGATGATCCAGGTGCGATGGAAAAACAGGGTCACCGAGGACACCACCATAAAGGACAGGGTGTTGATCGATCCGCTGAACGGACGTATCGCTTCCCAAATATTGACCCTTCCGGCCATAACCATCACATGTTTGAGGATGTGGCCGGCGCCCCGGGAAAAGGCGAAGAGGCAAAGGGCATAACAGACCCAGGCCAGATAGGTCCATATGACGTTGCTTTTGTCCAGGTGCTTGAGCTTCAGGGCCAGACGCAGACACATCAGGGACAGAACGATCATGGCGGCCGAGCCGGCCATGTCAACGATCCAGATGGGCAGGTTGGTGATGATCACGACCCCTCCATTTTCCCGGGGCGTGATTCCGAAGCCGGCGCTTCAAGCAGGCGCTTGAGGCCGCTGTAAAGGCAGATCATGGCCGGCACGCAGAGCAGGTGGTCGAGCTTGACCAGGTAGTAGAGCCAGGCGAACCATTCAAAGCCCGGCTGGGCCTGGAGCCGCAATTGCCAGGGCCCGATCTGGGCCATGTCAAGGATGTCCACCTGCTCTTCGAGAAAGTGAACGATGAAGGCATTGCTGTTCCACAGAAGGAAAAAAACAGCGGCATACTGGATCCGCCGCCAGCCCTGATTAACCACGAGTCCGTGCTGGCGCAGCCAATAGATCAAAAGAGCCATGGCCCCCACAAAAATGATGTGGGCCATCTGGTGGACGATGACCCCTTCAATGCCGCCGTGCTTCTGGGTTGCCATGGCCTGTTCCGAATAAAACAGAACTGCAAGGAAAACCGGCAAAAATTTTATTGATTTACAAATGATCTGTTTCATGGCGGGTAATTGTACCACGATAATTTCAGGATTTGAAAGAATTTATTTGTTATCAGCCGCTTTCAGCGCCGCTTTTATCGAGCATGGCCTGAACACCCCGAAAATAGGGCAACCTGGGTCTTAAATATTTGAACACGATACGGGCGAGAATGTACATAGGAATAAATATAAAGGGATAGCCCACATTTTCTCCAATCAGGCGGTTGAGCGGGAAAACCAGTTCAAAGTCGACGCTCTGAAATCGGGATTGCATCCACGCAAGAGCAAAGGGCACCGGCCAGAGAATGCCGCCCGAATAAGCCGCCATGGTGAAGAAGTGACGGCCCCACGCCTCGTTTGCTTCCTTGTTGAGCGCTTTGTAGCTGACCTGATCGTCTTCAGCATAGGCCTGCATACTGAGCCTCTCCTTGTGCAAGATCTCTTTTTTAAGTTCCTGAAGATGCTTGCGGTTTAGGCGGATACCGGCCGAAATAGTCAGCTCTCCGAACACCACGCATATCATGCACAGGCAGAAAGTCCCGATCAGGAAACCGGCAAATGAATCGCCTGTTAAACGATAGGGGCCTATAAGAAAAGGATCAATCATCCGCATGGCTTCATTAAACATATTATTCATTTCGATCACTTATCAACTTGTAGTGCCGGCCCCTCAACCTGCCGGGGCCGGCTCTGATTAATAGACTTCTGTCATCCGACTAAAGTCTTGATGTTGAAAA
This sequence comes from Desulfobacterales bacterium, assembly GCA_030689795.1. Classification (GTDB taxonomy): domain Bacteria; phylum Desulfobacterota; class Desulfobacteria; order Desulfobacterales; family RPRI01; genus RPRI01. The sequence continues at coordinate 7,049 of JAUYEO010000293.1, forward strand.
AGCCTGCGAGCGTGTAACCCAGCCCGACGTAACAGGCCAGAACGATGAAGAACCACTTCAGTCCTTTTTCCGGGATATACTTTCCGGTGCGGGGTCCGACCATGGAGCCGATGAAAATGCCGACCAACTCGACACCGATCATGAGCCAGTCGACAGTAACTCCCTTGATCATGAAGTTGAAGATCGAGAGCACCATGCTGATCAAAACCGCCAGACCTGATGTCCCGGCCGCCACGAACATCGGCAGGCCGACCACGCCGGTCAGGAATGGGACATACAGAAAGCCGCCGCCCACGCCGATGAAGGACGAGATGGCGCTGATGAAGAAACCGCCGACGAAGGCCCAGATCGGGCTGAAGCCGAAGGTTTGTCCGAAGAAGGAAATCTCGATCCGTTTCATACTGAAACTCTGCGTTTTAACTCCCTGCGCGGCGATGTCGCCCTTCTTTTTGACGATATCCTCGAACGCCTTGGCGGCTTCCTTGGCTTGTTTCTTGCCGGCCTGCCCCTTGGGCGTCATATCATAAATCATGAAACCGCCGATTATGAACACGATCAGGCCGAAGTATCCCTGGTACGCGGAAAACTTGAGTTTGCCCATGGTGGTGTAAACCACCAGAAAGGCCGCGATCAGCGAACCCAGACCAAGGCACACACCCAGCGGGATGGTTACGCGCTTCTGCTTGGCGTAGTTGACGCTGGTGACCAGGGCCGACAGCGCAACCAGCCACTGGTTAGACACGCGGATGCTGTCGGTCACAAATTTGTTCAGCTCCGGCGCCGAGTCTTTGAAGGTTTTGGCGTAAGCCCCCAGGCCGAAAATGGAGATGTGACCCACTCCGGCCATGATCCCGCCGAAAGCCCCGACCGTGGAGAAGACCCAGCCCACCCAGACCGCCCAGATGAAAGCCACAAACAGGTTGATCTGGAGGCCGCCGGGAATCCCGAGATACCCGGGTTTTGCCGCCGGGTCAATCTGGCCTTTCTCAACACCCTGGGGCGCCTTTGCTATGGCATCCTGGAGTTTGCCTGCATGCGCCGCCCCGGCTAAAGCAATCGGCAATACAAAAACCGCTGCAACCAGCAATACCATTAAAACTTTTTTTAAATTTTTATTCATCTTTATCCCCTTTGATTATTGAGTTTTACGTCTGAAACAATCTTTGCAGTGCTTATAAAATATTTTTCCTTTTCTCACCCCCCTTGCAGATATTTTTTATTTGTAATTGTTCTTGACGACTTCGTAAAAAGACCGGTTTTCACCACATTCTTAACAGTAAACAGCAAGGGGTATGCCATTATGCTTGCATTAAACGATTCATTTGAAGAACATATACTGAAGAAGCATTTATTACTATGTATTCAGCCAGTTATCCCGTAGCAGCATGAACAGGGATTTTCAACTCGCTTTTATGCGGATCAACAAAAACGAATTATTAATGCAATTAATATCGTGCATCCATTCAGCAAAAAGCATAATAATCTATAAATACAAATTGATATAACCATGCAAATATATTGCTGCACTGCAATAAATATATTGCGTCACAATCAATTTTTACCCCCTGCCGTAAAAATATATACAAATGCAAACCTCTCCGCTCACAAACTTATCATCCTGTTAACATTAACGATTTTAATGATCGAAACTTTTTTTAAATAAAAGATTTTTCTGGTATAAATATTGCTGAATATATCAAATTGACGGTTTCGCAAGAAGTCCGAATACGCTCACTTAATGAGCTTTGCGGGAATTGTTTAATACAATTATTCCGGAGGATTACGACGATGGAGAAGGAAGTTTACAGTTTGTGTTTC
>JAUYEO010000301.1 GCA_030689795.1 Desulfobacterales bacterium
GTATTGAGCCAGACTTTGCATTTCAAATCATCCACGGCATTCGCCTTGACTTCGACAATGTGTTTCCATGACGGGTTATCTGCCATGAACAGGCAATAATTCTCCGCAGCCCAGCCTTTTGAGCCGTATGTCCAGTCGGCGCCTACCAGATGAAGAATCTTCCACAATGGCACCATTTCGTCAGGCTCGGTTACCGGCTCCCTCGAATTCTGGTTAAGAAAGAATTCAGCGCCTACCTTGTCCATCGGAGCCTGGAGATTTTCAAATCCGGCCTGGTTCTCCCTGACCTCGGTTGCAACATCCTCAACAACAAACCTCCAGTCCTCCTCCGTTGCCCCCATTGCGCTGCATGTGTCATTTTTGAGCGCCATGTTGCATGAGCCAAGTATCCCTTTCGGCCTTGTCTCTCTGGGCCAGCTCCCTCTTACATTGAAAATAAGCGCCGGTATGTCGATCTTCATCGGGCACACATATATGCATCTCTGGCACATGGTGCACATCCAGGCCCAGTTGCTCTTTAAGATCTCATCGTCCATGCCGAGTGCCGCCATGCGAAGAAATTTCCTGGGATCCATTCCTTCGAGTCCTGTTGCGGGACACCCGGATGAACAGGCGCCGCAGGTGAGACAAAGATTCAGGTTCCCTCCATCGGGAAGTATAGCTTTTACTTTGTCGATAAAAATGCTTCTTTTTCCCCGCTTAAGAGCGATAACCTCTGATGACATTTCTCCTCCCTTTTATGGTAAAAAACCTGAGTCCCTTATTACTTCAAAAGATTCTTTAATAATTAAAGTTTGAGGAGCCGTTTGATACTCTCCGTAATCTGTTCGGGCGACGCCGGTTTGGGCATATAATCATCAGCTTCCATACTCATTCCGTCATAATGAGAATATCGTGTGGAGGTAACATGCGAAGCGACGGCCGTGAGAAGAACAATGGGAATGTCTGAATACTTATCATCGCTTTTTAAAGTTGAACATACCTTATACCCGTCAATTTCAGGCATCATGACATCAAGGACAATGGCATCCGGGGGATTGTTCCTGACCTTGGCAAGACCTTCTGCTCCATCGTATGCCAGTTCCACTTCAAAACCTTCCTTCTCCAGATTCTTTTTAAGAATCATCGAAAAATCAGGCTCATCATCCACTATAAGAATTCTCTTTTTACCGCTCATACATACGCTCCTTTTATCCGGAAAAATGGATTAACCTGCTGTAAAATTAAATAGCAAAGACTTATTTCGAGACTCATTAAAAATAATTATAACCGGAAGATCAAAAAAAATCAATCAACTTTCGGTCTTGGATAAAGGCCGGTCTTTTCAACTATTTCGGGAACCTTTTCTTCCCATTCAATGGCCATTATATGAAAACCTCTGACCCCCTCGACCTCCTTTAAACGCTGGATCGATTCGATACAGATTTTTATTCCTTCTTCAGGCTGTTTCTCCTTGGGAACTGCCGCCATTCTCTTCACGACATCGTCAGGAACATCCATTCCCGGAACCCTGTTTTTCATATACTTTGCCATGCCGGCAGATTTTAAAGGCGTGAGACCGGCAAGGATATAGACTTTCTCATGCAAACCCCTGTCTCGTACCATTTTCATCCACAGCTCAAATTTGTCAAGATTGTAAATGCACTGTGTCTGGATGAATTCGGCGCCTGCCGCAACCTTCTTTGCAAGTCGCGGAACCCTTATTTCAAAAGGGTCGGCAAAAGGGTTTTCGGCTGCCCCGACAAACATTTTCGGCGGACGGTCTATATCCGCGCCTCCTAAAAATTTCCCTTCATCGCGCATATGCCGCACTGTCTGTAACAGCTGCATCGAATCAAGATCATGGACATTCTGACCCTGGGCGCAATCTCCGAAGCTCTGGTGATCTCCGGAAAGGCAAAGCATGTTGAAAATATCGAAGGCGGCGGCTCCAAGTATATCGCTCTGGATAGCAAGCCTGTTTCTGTCGCGGGTTACCATTTGAAGAACAGGCTCAAGCCCCATCAGCTTTAATTTTATGCATGCCGCAAGGCTGCAAAGTCGTGTAACGGATGTCTGGTTATCCGTTATATTGATGGCATCCACATGCTCTTTTATAAGGTTGGCTTTATGCGCCACATGCTCAATATTGCTGCCGCGCGGAGGGCCGCACTCCGAAGTAACGGCAATATGACCTGCGGCAAGAATTTTCTCCAGTTTACTCGGTGTTTTGCAATTCATAACTGCACATCCTCCCTTGCAACTTTTCGGGGTCCCCCCGCCCTGTCGGTAGACCAGTCCTTCAAAGGTATAATATTTTCATAATCGTCCATTTTGCCGAGAGCTTTTAACCGGTCGATGATAAGCTGCCAGGCACAATCGACCTCCTTACTTATCTCGCACTTGCCATTCGTGGAACCTCCGCACGGGCCGTTTAAAATCCTCTTTGCGCATCTTGAAACAGGACATATGCCTGCGGTTTTTGCAAGAATACACTTACCGCAGGCCTGGCATCTTTCCGTCCACAATCCGCGCTTTTCGGTAACACCAAGAAAACAGGTGTTGACGCCGGGATATACCGGCAGGGTTTGGTATTTTTCAGCCATGAACTGAACCCCCACCCCGCACGCCAGGGAGAGAACCGCATCATATTTATCGACCCTGTCCCGTATCTCTTCGAGGTATTCGTGATCGCACTGGCGCTCCAGTGTAACTTCATCAATTTTTACATCCTTTCCCTGATTTAAAAAATACATCCGGAGCGCGGAGGCCAGAATCCCCACCTCCTTTTTTCCGCCGGCCTCGCAGACTGTAACGCATTCGTTGCAGCCCAGTATCAGAACTCTATTGTAACTCTCGATCTCCTTAATTATCTCCTCTATCGGTTTTTTATCGGCTACAATCATATGTCGCGACCTCTCTTTCCCTTTAGGAGCCGTTACGAAATAACCATTAAATTTTTGAGCATTTCGTTACGGCTCCTTATGCCGGTCACGAAATTCCAGCGTTACAGTTATTTTGTTACAACGGCTTAAATATCAAAACTCCCCGGTTTTATAATTTTATAGTAACTGCCCTCAAGCTGCCTTCTTTTTAGAAGCCAATTTTATCGGATTCGGGCCAAGCTTCCTTATCAGTTCATCCATTTCAGATGCATACTGGGCAAACCTGGGACCTTCGGCTGAAGAGAGGTTTCTCATCTGAACCCTTTCTCCACCCACTCCTATCGTATCAAGAATTTTTTTCGCCTGCTCAATTCTCTTCCTTGCTCTTAAGTTACCGCTGTTATAGTGGCATTCTCCTTCCATGCACCCGACCGCGTACACTCCGTCAGCCCCTTTTTCAAATGCCCGCAGGATATGAAGGATGTCCACTTTGCCGGTGCACGGAACCCGTATGATTTTAATATTTGTCGGATAGTTCAATCGCATGGAACCTGCCAGGTCCGCAGCCGTATAGCCTCAGTAATTGCAGCAGAAAGCAATGATTACAGGTTCAAAATCCCGGTTCATATAACCCCCTCCAGCAAGGCTTCAACCTTGCTCAGTATCTGATCATCCTCATACCAGTTCAGTTCAATAGCCTTTGCCGGGCATTCTGCAGCACATACGCCGCATCCATGACAAAGGGCGATATCTATCTCACTAACGCCATCTTCATTAATCCGTGGAACACCATAAGGGCATGACCTAACGCATATAAGGCAGGATGCGCACTTTTCCGCTTCAACACGGGCAGTAACGGCGGAAAGGGTCAGGAAATCCTGTGAAAGGAATGTTGTTGCGCGCGAAGCTGCAGCCAGAGCCTGTGGGATAGCTTCCGTCAGGAGTTTAGGGCTGTGGGCCGTTCCGCAGACGAAAATTCCGTCTGTTGCCATATCGACTGGTCTCAGCTTTACATGCGCCTCCATAAAATAGCCTTCAGCATTCAGCGCCAGTTTGACGATGGAAGAAAGTTCGGTCGTATCAGTCGGTCTCATGCCGGCGCTTAAACCGAGAATATCGGCAGGAACTTTTAAACGCCGTCCCAGAACATGATCCCTGAAAGTGACCATAAGTCCATCATCGGTTGATTCGGCCACAGGCATATCGTCCGGCGTGTAACGGAAGAAGAATATGCCTTTTCGCCTTGCTTCAGTATAATAATCCTCAAGTAGCCCGTACATCCTGATATCCCTGTAAAGGATATAAATATTGGCGTCAGGATTAAGCTCCTTTATATGAAGCGCATTCTTGATTGCGCTCTGGCAGCATATCCTCGAGCAGTTCGGATTCCCCTCGTTTCTGGACCCGATGCACTGAATCATAACCACGCTTTCAAGGCCGGTAGCGCCTTCCTTTTCAAGCTTCTGCGCCAGCTCAACCTGCGTCATTACCCTTGAATCCTGCCCGTACAAATATTCGACGGGAGTATATTCGTTCGCTCCGGTTGCAAGGATTACAACGCCATGATCGATTTTTCTCTCATACATGCCGGGGCCGACGATTACCTCAGTGGTGAAATTTCCCTTGAATCCGGAGAAACCGACTATCAGAGACTGTGTCAACACCTGTATTTTGGGATGACCGGATACTTTTTTTATAAGGCCGGAAAGATAAGGGCCTATTTTTTCTCCCTCGATAATTGCCGTCAGCCGGTTAGCCATGCCTCCAAGCTGAGGCTCTTTTTCGATAAGGACAGTTTCAAAACCCTGATCTGCAAGGCCCAGGGCAGCGTTCATGCCCGCCACGCCTCCTCCGATGACAAGAGCCCTCTTATTGACCGGTATCCTTTTTTCATGAAGCGGGTTGAGAGTTGCAGCTCTTGCAATCGCCATTTTAACCAGGTCTTTTGCTTTTTCAGTTGCCCTGAGAGGATCATTGGAATGGGTCCAGGAATCCTGGTTACGGATGTTTGCCATCTCAAAAAGATATTTATTGAGGCCGCATGCCTCAAGGGTGTCCATGAAAATCCCTTCATGGGTTTTGGGTGTGCATGCCGCCACAACAACCCTGTTAAGATTCTTCTCTTTTATAATATCTTTCATCCTGTCCTGCGAATCCTGCGAACAGGTAAAGAGGTTATCTCCGGTAAAAACAACATGGGGAAGGCCGGAAGCATATTCGCACAGGCCCTTTACATCAATTACCCCGGCAATATTTATGCCGCAATTGCACACAAATACTCCGATCCTCGGCTCCTGCCCTGCCACATCGATTTCATCCGGCACCTCCACGGTCTTTGTCCGTGTGCCCCTTGCTTCATTAAGCCTGCCTCCGGCAGCACAGGCGGCAGCGCTTGCTTCAATTACCGAGCTTGGAATATCCTTCGGACCCTGGAAAATTCCACAGGCATATACCCCCTGCCTCGATGTCTCGATCGGCATAAAAGGCCTGCTGGCCGCAAAACTGTATTTATCCAGATCAATGCTGAGGCGTTTTGCCGTCTCCACGACGGATTGCGGCACCTTGAGCCCGACGGAGAGCACAACCATGTCGAATTCTTCTTCCTGGATTGCGCCCGATTCGTCGGCAAACCTTATAAGAAGGTTTCCGCTTTCTTTCATCTCTTCCATTGTATGGACGCGCGCCTTGATGAAACGGACTCCATCCTTATCCTTCGCTCTGTTGTAATATTTCTCATAATCCTTTCCAAAGGTTCGCATATCCATGTTGAATATGGCGCAGTCAATACCGCCGTGCGCATGCTCTTTTGCAATCATCGCCTCTTTGACTGCGTACATGCAGCATACCGACGAGCAGTAACCGTTGCCGCACTTGTTGTTATCCCTTGAACCGACGCACTGTAACCAGGCGATCTTTTGAGGCTCCTTTTTATCAGAGGGCCTCACAAGATGCCCCATTGTAGGACCGGAAGCGCTCAATATTCTCTCAAATTCAAGGCTTGTTAAAACATTCGGATTTGTTTTGTAATGATAGAATTCATCAAGAACAGAAGGATCAAATATTTCGGTTCCGGGGCACAGTATTACGGAACCTACCTCGATCTGCTTTTCAACAACTTTCTGGGTATGGTCAACAGCATTGGCAAGACAAGCGTCTACGCACTGGAAGCACTCACTGCAATAACCGCAGTTGAGACACCTTCCGGCCTCAGCCTTTCCGTCTTCCTCAGTAAAGCCAAGCTCAACTTCTTTGAAATTTCCCGCCCGCTCTTTCGCGGGAAGCTCAGGCATTACCACCCTTGCTTTTTTAGTTTCACCTTCCGGTATCGGCCTGTAAAGAGGATTTTCGTTTGTCACCGGTTCACGGCCTTCGGCCATCTCCTTTCCGTCAAGATATCTCAGGATGGATTCGGCGGCCTCTCTTCCTGCCGCAATTGCTCCAATCGCGACCCAGGGTCCGGTCTGGACATCACCGCCTGCAAAAACACCTTCCCGGCCTGTCGAATATGTTACGGCATCCGTCTCAATAGTTCCCCAGCGTGAAAAATTAATTCCTGTCACATTCTCCAGCGAAGTCAGATCGGGTCTCTGGCCTATGGCAGGAATGATCTGGTCTATCTCAATATCATATTCGCTGCCCGGAACAGGGACAGGCCTTCTTCTCCCGGATGAATCGGGCTCTCCGAGTTCCATTCGTATGCATCTCAAACCGGCAACCTTCCCGTCTGCCGTCAGAATCTCCTGCGGAGCTGAGAGGTAGGTTATTTCAGTGCCTTCTGTTTCGGCTGCATGAATCTCCTCTTCCCATGCCGGCATTTCACCGCGGGTTCTCCTGTATATTATATTGACCTTCTCGGCCCCAAGTCTCACGGCGCAGCGGGCGACATCTATAGCCACATTGCCGCCGCCGATTATGGCCACTTTCCTTCCAACTTCGGTTTTTCCGAATAGGTTCACTTCTCTCAGGAAATCAACACCCTGGCGGACACCAGCGGCCTTTTCTCCAGGCACACCAAGTTCAAAACCTTTATGTGCGCCTATCGCTACGTATACGGACTTGTAACCCTGCGCAAAGAGATCATCTATCGTCAAATCAGGACCGAGCGGAGTATTTGTTTTAATCTCAACGCCAAGGTTTGTTATTACTTCTATTTCATTATCGAGAACATCTCTTGGAAGCCTGTGTTCCGGGATACCGACTCTGAGCATTCCTCCGGCTTTGGGAAGAGACTCGAATATGGTTGAAAGAACCCCTTTTCGCGCAAGATGGTATGCTGCTGAAAGACCGGCGGGCCCCGATCCTATAATTGCAACTTTTTCTTTTCGCCGTGGAAGGGTTTTAATTTCGATTTTTCTCGGATCAAACTTATCGGCAGCAAGGCGTTTTAAGCTGCGTATCGCCACAGGCTGGTCAACCTCGCACCTGCGGCACGCGTCTTCGCATCCGTGAGGGCATATTCTCCCCAGAACACCGGGCAGAGGAAGTTCTTCCATTATTATCTGAAGAGCTTCTTTATACTTTCCCTGGCCTGCCATCTGAACATAACCCTGAACATTCAGCCCTGCCGGACATGCCAGCCTGCACGGGGCTTTATCGGCTTTTTGTATGGCATAGGCGCCGGGAATAGCCTGTGGATATTGTTTATAGGCGGCTTTTTTTACCGAAAGATTCTCGTCATATTCATTTGAGAGTATGACAGGACAGACTTTGGAACATTCCCCACAGCTTGTACACTTTGACAGGTCTACATAGCGCGGGTTCTGTTTGACTATCGCGGTAAAATTACCCGGGTCTCCTTTCAGTTCAAGGAGTTCGGAATTCATCAAAAGTTCAATATTTAAATGCCGGCCGACCTCGACCAGTTTTGGAGAGATAACTCACATGGCGCAGTCATTTGTCGGGAAGGTCTTGTCAAGCTGCGACATGAGACCTCCGATAGCGGCTGTTTTTTCAAGTAAATAGACATAATATCCGGAATTGGCAAGATCAAGGGCGGACTGCATTCCAGCAATGCCTCCGCCGACTACCATAACAGACCCAACGACTTTTCCAGCCATGCGGCGCTCCTCATTCAATGAAATAAATAATAGAAAATCAATTAGTTAACATGTCACAGGAATATAAAATCCGTTTAATCCTTACGATTCGCAAACTTGTATGCGTGACAATTTATGAACCGCATTTATTCATCTGGAGGCATATAGTAGATACCCTGTGTCTAGTCAAGAAAAAATATCCGCAGAAACAGTCAGCCAATTAAACCTTGATTAACTCATAAAAATTCCGTTTTTACTCTTTTTCGTCATTCCCGCGAAAGTCCGCCGCGGCGGATCTTTTCAACTATTTCTGGACTCCCGTTTTCACGGGAGTGACGGGATTTTGGACTTTTTACGAAGCCGCCAACCTTGTATCGGATTTTTCATCTTGATAATATAAACAATTAAATATAGGGAATAACAGGTATCTTTGATTGCCGGCAAAGTACAAGACAAGAATCAGGGGACTTCTCTAAATGCCAGTTAACATTCCTTCCGTTATCAATATAGCGCTTGTAGGTGGCGGTGCTCTATGCAAAGAACTTCTGGAAAAAACCACCTTCGATCTGGAACAAGAGGGTGTTTTTACCCCTATCATTGCAGTCGCTGATCCTAATCCCGACAGACCCGGCATGTTGCTTGCGAAAAAACTTGGACTCATTACAATCGATGACTACCACGATCTTTATGACCCCCTATACAGCATTCATCTCATAATAATTTTAAGGCCGGAAGCGGTTATTCTTGAAGATATTCTCGCAACAAGACCGACACGCATCCGCATACTTTCATATCATGTTTTTGAAATTTTCTGGAAGGCAATAGGCCAGGAAGAGCGTAAGCTGAGAGAGCAGAACAAAGCCATGGAGACCATATTAAACGGGATCCAGGATTATATAACTGTAATTACACCTGATATAACCATTGCGGATGTCAATGAAGCCTTCCTGAACAAAATAGGCCGTTTGCGAAATGAGGTTATAGGCCGCAAATGTTACGAAGTTCATCGAGGAAATTCCACTGACTGCATGAGCAGAGACCCGGGCTGTCCCCTTATGGAGGTTATACGCACCAAAAGGCCGGTCCGGCAGATAAGGACGCAGAAGGACCGTCATAATAAGATTCATCATATCGAGGTTAATGTATATCCCGTATGGGAAAAGAGTGGAAAGATCTCAAAATTCATCCATATCAGCCGTGATATTACAAAGCGGATGGAGGAAGAAGAGGAGATAACGAGACGCCTCGAGATGATGGTTGAGGAACGCACAAGCCAGCTCAAGGAGACCCATGAAAAGCTCATCCACAAGGATAAAATGGCTTCCCTCGGCAAGCTTTCTGCGTCTGTGGTTCATGAAATAAACAATCCCATCGCCGGCATTTTAAACCTTATCCTCCTTATCA
>JAUYEO010000311.1 GCA_030689795.1 Desulfobacterales bacterium
GAAGGCACAAAGGCACGAAGAAAGGCCTATTGAAAACATTCAGGTTTTTCTTTGTGTCCTCCGTGATCTTTGTGTGAGAACGACTTTTTACGACCTCGTCAATCTTTACTAACGTCAAATATGGAAGCAGCTTTATAAATATGAAAATATCAGAGATTAAAGAGATACTTAAAGCATCGGTTATTACCGGCGATGATCAGCTTGATAAAACCGTTATTGCCGGAGGCAGCGCCGATCTGATGGATGATGTATTGTCCGCGATAGCAAAGAACGGCTTGCTTCTTACCGGACTTACGACGGAACATGTTATAAGAACCGCACAGGTAGCCGGTGTAGCCGCAGTTGTGTTTGTAAGGGGCAAGAAACCAGATGAACAGATCGTAAATCTGGCGAAATCCCATAACCTGCCTCTGTTGCTCACCAGGTATTCTCTCTTTGTTGCAAGCGGAAGACTGTACATGAATGGTTTAAGAGGACTCGACGGTTCCTGGTAGGCGGGGCCGATTTTGCTCATTAGGAGATATTTCGGAGATTCAAATGAACAAATTAAGAACCCAGTTAATGCTGTGCGGAGGCACCGGCTGTCATTCGACAGGAAGCATCGCCGTTAAAGAAGCTATAAGAAATGAATTGAAGCGGCATGACCTTCATGAGGAGATTCAGGTTATTGAAACGGGATGCAACGGGTTTTGCGCCGTAGGTCCTGTTATGCTGGTGCATCCGGAGGGGATTTTTTATCAGAAGCTTACTTTGGATGAGATCCCCAAGCTTGTTGAAGAGCATTTCCTCAAGGGACGTCCGTATAAAAAGCTTCAGTACGTAGAGCCGGCTTCAAAAGAGACGATCCCGATCATGAACGACATTCCATTTTTCGCGCACCAGATGTTCTGGGTTATGCGTAACAAGGGAATTATCGATCCTGAGGTTATTGATGAATACATAGCGCGGGACGGCTATTTCGGCGTTGCCAAAGCTCTTAAAGAGATGACTCCCGACCAGATAGTAGAAGAGGTAAAAACCTCAGGCATAAGGGGCAGGGGTGGCGCAGGTTTCCCGACCGGTTTGAAATGGCAGTTTGCCAAAGCAAGTCCTGGTGATGTCAAGTACGTCCTTTGCAATGCCGATGAAGGCGATCCGGGCGCTTTCATGGACAGAAGCGTTCTTGAAGCAGACCCCCATGCAGTTCTCGAAGGAATGATCATTGCCGCAAAAGCCATTAATTCGCACCATGGTTATATTTATGTGAGGACCGAATATCCGCTTGCCATAAAGAGGCTTGAAATAGCAATAAGACAGGCAAGGGAATACGGGCTTCTTGGAAAAGACATACTCGGCTCAGGTTTTGATTTTGACGTTGAAATTTACCAGGGCGCTGGAGCGTTTGTGTGCGGTGAAGAGACTGCCCTGATGCGCTCAATAGAGGGTAAGCGCGGTATGCCCCGGCCCAGGCCGCCGTTTCCTGCTCATAAAGGGCTGTGGGAGAAGCCCAGTATATTGAACAACGTTGAAACACTGGCCAACATAGCGCAGATTATCGTAAACGGCGGTAAATGGTATGCGAGTGTCGGAACTGAAACAAGCAAGGGGACAAAAGTGTTTGCCCTTTCCGGAGCGGTGAACAATATCGGGCTTGTTGAAGTTCCGATGGGTACGACTTTGAGGACCATTATATTTGATATAGGCGGAGGCATTCCCAGAAAAAAGAAATTCAAGGCGGTTCAGCTTGGAGGCCCGTCGGGAGGATGCGTACCTGAGCATCTCCTTGATACTCCTGTTGATTATGAGGCAATTGCCAAGGTCGGAGCAATCATGGGCTCCGGCGGCGTTATTGTCATGGATGAAAGCAGCTGCATGGTAGACATGGCCCGCTTTTTCATGGATTTCATCCAGGATGAATCCTGCGGAAAGTGTACGCCATGCCGTGAAGGAACGCGCCGTATACTGGGTATTCTCAACAGAATATGTGACGGGAAAGGCGAACCGGAGGATATTGAATCCCTCAAGAATCTTTCATATATCATAAAAGATTCTGCTTTGTGCGGCCTTGGCCAGACCGGTCCGAATCCTGTATTGTCGACTTTAAGATATTTTATTGATGAGTTCAACGCCCATATTATTGAAAAAAGGTGTCCGGCAAAACGCTGCGTCGCCCTTCTGAAGTTTGAAATAGATCCTGAGATATGCACTAAATGCGGCCTCTGCTTCAAGAGCTGTCCTACCGGCGCAATTGAGTGGAAAAAGAAGGAAGTTGCTAAAATAGATAAGAGCAAGTGCGTAAAATGCCTGACCTGTTTTGACAGGTGCAGATTCGGGTCTATTTTTTAGCTCAGGACAGTTAAAATTCTGAACCGCAATAGCGAGCGCATTCCCCGTAGCTTGCTGCGGGGAGCTTCAAATACCGGCAGGGTAATTAAATATCTCTCCCTTGTAGTTTGGGACATTCAGATTTTCGTCTGAAACCTCTCTTATGTATTCCGGTAACAGCGGTATTTTTCCCCCTCCTCCGGGAAGGTCGATCACGTATTGAGGCACACACAGACCGGAGGCGTACCCGTGAAGAGATCTCATGATGCCGAGCCCTTCTTTGATTGTGGTCCTGAAATGTGAACTTCCTCTTACAACATCCGGGTGATGAATATAATACGGCCTGACTCTTATGGTGAGAAGTTTTTTCATGAGAGTCTGCATTACAGACGGATTATCATTAACGCCCTTTAAAAGCACTGTCTGGCAGCCGAGCGGAATGCCTGCATCGGCAAGAACGGCGCAGGATAGAGCCGCTTGATTTGTTATTTCATCCGGATGATTAAAATGGGTGTTTATGAAAAGAGGGTGGTATTGCCTTAGAATAGCTGCAAGATTTTTTGTGATGCGCTGGGGCAGGGCGCCTGGTACTCTTGTGTGAATGCGTAATATTTCAATGTGTCTTATTGAACGAAGATCTTTCAGTATACGGTTAATGGCATCATCTTCCAGAAGTAGCGGATCACCGCCCGATATGATCACTTCACGAATTGTATTATTCTTCCTGATATAGTCTATGCCCGAATTTATTGTGGAATCTGTAACCGTAAAAGGATGGCCCACTTTTCGTTTCCGCATGCAGAAACGGCAATACATGGCGCATTGATTTGAAACCATGAAAAGCACCCTGTCGGGATAGCGGTGAGTGAGATTCGGAACAGGGGACTGTCTCTCCTCGCATAGAGGATCATCGGAACCGGATATATCTTCAATCTCCCTCGGATCGGGAACAGCCTGCTTCCGGATATGCTCTCCTTTATTGATCATCAGTGAAAGATAGTATGGATTTATGCGCATCGGATAGCATTCCGTAACCCTTTTTATTCCACTTATATCAACCGGCAGATGTTTTGCGAGATCTTCAGCGGTGTTTATGCTGTTTGAAACCAAATCATGCCAGTTCGAATATTTATTGTAGCTGTTTTCTTTCAAATCGGGTAATTTCCCCCTGCGAACAATATTTTCTTGACGTATATGAGTAATTTAATATTTAGTTCAAGAGAACTTTTTTGACAAGGATGAAACCGCTTATAAATGAAAACAAGATGCAAGTGGGCCGGTTCGGACCTTCTTTATAAGGTATAATCCGGAGCGAGGTATAAAAGCAGAGGGGAAACCATGAGAGATAAAAAGTTGCCGGATGATTACACGGAGAAATTGAAGAAGAAAATAAAAAAATGGGGCGCCGATCTTGCCGGAATTGCCGATCTCGAGCCTTTAAGAGAGCTTGAGGTTAACCCGCCCGACCTTCTTGACGGTTTTACAAGAGCCGTTTCGATTGCAGTGAGGCTACCTGTTGCGGTTTTTGAACAGATTAAAGACAGGCCGACGCCTCTTTATGCTTCCGTTTACCAGACGGCAAACCGCATACTCGATGAAATGGCTTTCAAAACCTCAGTTTTGCTTCAGAACAACGGTTATTTGAGCCTCCCTGTTCCTGCATCCCAGGTTCTGGACAGAAAGAACTGGATGGGCGCAATAAGCCATAAGGCTGTTGCAAGAATGGCAGGTATAGGATGGCAGGGGAAAAACCTTCTTCTTATCACGGCAAAATACGGATCAAGAGTGCGCCTTGTCACTGTACTGACCAACGCTCCGTTAAAGGTTGACGGCCCTGTAAAGAACCGGTGCGGAGAATGCACCATGTGCTGCGATGCATGTCCTGTCGGAGCGATTAAGGGCGTTGGCACCGAAACACATTACCGCGACAGGGAAGAGGCGCTTTATCTTTCACGCTGCGCCGGTAAACTGGCGGGAGAGTTTGCGGCCATTCCCGATGTAGGGGTTCCCGTGTGCGGTATTTGTATAAAGGTTTGTCCTTTCGGACGCCGATCAGGGATCAGGGGTCAGGGATCAGAGATCAGCTGACAACTGGCAACCGGCAACTGATAAATTCTGTCAGATAAGTTTTTGAAAGGAAGCAATGATCTGGTTCGCTCAGATACATCCTGTAGTTCAGGCTCTTTTCGCTACTTTATTTACATGGTTTCTCACTGCTCTCGGTGCGGCCTGTGTCTTTCCATTCAAAGATATGAAAAGGAAGACCCTTGATGGCATGCTCGGATTTGCGGCCGGCGTTATGATAGCCGCAAGCTACTGGTCCCTGCTTGCGCCTGCCATCGAAATGTCCAGGGGGCAGAACTTTCCCGCATGGCTTCCGGCTGTAACAGGATTTCTTTCCGGGGGCTTCTTCCTCTGGGGCATCGACAAGGTGCTTCCCCATCTTCATATCGGCTTTAAAACCGAAGAGGCGGAAGGGATAAAAACCGGCTGGGATCGGAGCGTTCTTCTTGTTCTTGCAATAACGCTTCACAACATTCCGGAGGGGCTTGCCGTCGGAGTAGCGTTCGGGGCTGCGGCAGCGGGGTATCCGTCGGCTTCGCTCGCCGGGGCGATTGCCCTTGCAGTTGGAATAGGAATTCAAAATTTTCCGGAAGGGCTGGCCGTTTCGATGCCGCTTAAAAGGGAAGGGATGTCGGCAGGGAAAAGTTTCTGGTATGGGCAGTTGTCCGGCATTGTTGAGCCTGTTGCGGGCGTTATTGGCGCAAGCGTTGTTTTTCTTGCAAAGCCGATACTTCCCTTTGCCCTGTCGTTTGCGGCAGGCGCCATGATTTTTGTCGTAACCGAAGAGCTTATTCCTGAATCACAGCGTGGAGGAAACACAGATTTTGCAACGATTTTCACCATGATCGGCTTTGCGGTTATGATGGTGCTTGATGTAGCATTCAGTTAGTTTCCATCCGGTCAATTTAGGTATAAATCGGAAAAGATGGGTCAGGGTTCCTGATCCCTGACAACTGGCCACTGGTCCCTGGAAACATCCTGTAAATCCCGTCAGATAAGTTTTTGTTAGGGAAGATGATGTGGCTACGGTGGTGAAAATTACGGAAAAATGGCAGGTCACAATCCCACGGGAAATTCGGGAAGCCTTGAAAACAAAGCTGATTTCCTTCAGTTTGGTGGACGGCGTCGTGACTCTTCGACCAATTCATGACGTCGGCGGTTCCCTCCGGGCTTATGCCAAAAATGCGGCATCCACAGCCTCTTTCAGAGAGGTAAAAGAAGCGGCATGGGAGGAGGCTGTACGTGAAAAAATCAACCGGGGGGTACACAGGGACGGCCCAGTGCGCCGGGATAAACCGGCATAGGGTAGAGAATGAAAGAGTCTTACATGAAAGGAGTAGCTGAACCATCATGGCCCCGAGTCATGCGCGGGTATTCGTGAGGGTATCCGTGAAGCGTTGACAGGGGGAAACGCAG
>JAUYEO010000338.1 GCA_030689795.1 Desulfobacterales bacterium
ACGGAGAAAAAGGTCAAACCGAAATGGCCTGGGATTATGCCATGTATTTATGCCTTCCATCCGTTATATTTATTAACAAGCTCGACAGGGAGCGTGCGGACTTCATCCGCACTTTCAAGGAGGCAGCAAATATTTTTCAACCCAAACCGATCATACTTCAGTTGCCTGTAGGATCAGAATCCGGTTTTAAGGGTATTGTAGACCTTATATCCATGAAATCGCATAGCTACGGTTCGGATGGTAAAGTAACAACAGGTGAAATTCCGGCGGATATGATGGAATCAGCAAACAGGGAAAGAGAAGCCCTTATTGAAAACATTGCCGAAGCAGACGACAAGCTGATTGAAAAATACCTTGAAGGTGAAGCCCTTTCAGATGACGAGATCAAGGCAGCTTTAAGAAAAGGCACTATATCCGGCACTTTTGTTCCGGTTATATGCGGCTCCGTAATAAAAGACATGGGAATCGATCTTCTTATGGACTTGGTTGTAAATTGCATGCCCTCACCTCTTGAAAAGGCTCCAAAAAAAGGAACGGATCCCAATGAAGTCGGAAAAACAATCGAGCGTGCTCCTGACCCGGAAGCTCCGTTTTCCGCATTTGTATTTAAAACAGTCGCTGATCCATATGCCGGACGTCTTTCAATAATGAAAATCGTATCCGGATCTCTCGGAGCAAGCGGAAATTTTTACAATGTCAATAAATCCTCCAGGGAGCGTTATAATCAGCTTCTGGCGATTGCCGGCAAGGAACAAAAACCCATAACCGAAGCCGGACCCGGCGAGATTGTTGCCGTTGCCAAGCTGAAAGAGACCGCAACAGGCAATACACTTTGCGATGAAAACAGCAAGATAAAATTTGAATGTGCGAAAGCCCTTCCAACTCTCATATCATTTGCGGTCGGATCAAAAGTTAAAGGAGAGGAAGATAAAATATTTATCTCTCTGTCGAAACTTCTGGAAGAAGACAGCGCTTTAAAACTTGAACGTAATGCCGAAACAAAAGAAATCCTTCTGTCGGGAAGAGGCCAGGTTCACATCGAGGTCGTAGTTGAAAAAGTAAAACGGAAATTCAATGTCGATGCGCAGCTCAACACTCCAAAAGTCCCCTATAAGGAAACAATCAAGAAAAAGGTGAGAGTTCAGGGAAGGCATAAAAAACAGTCAGGCGGCCACGGACAGTTCGGCGACTGCTGGATACAGATGGAGCCTTTGCCGAGAGGAAAAGGATTTGAATTTGTCGATGCTATTGTGGGAGGTTCCATTCCCAGGCAATATATTCCTGCGGTTGAAAAAGGCATTGTGGAATCCTGTCAGAAAGGTGTCCTCGCAGGATTTCCATGCGTAGATTTCAGGGTAACTCTCGATGACGGATCTTTTCACGCTGTCGATTCGTCTGAAATGGCTTTCAAGGTCGCAGGATCGATCGCGTTTAAAAAAGCCGTCCAGGAAGCAAAGCCTGTTCTTCTTGAACCGGTCATGAAAGTTACTATTACAACACCCGATGAATACATGGGCGATATAATGGGAAATTTAAACAGCCGGAGAGGCAGGGTTCTTGGCATGGATACAGCAGGCAAAAATCAGGTAATCATTGCCAATGTTCCGATGTCGGAGTTTCTGACCTATGAGCCTGATTTAAGATCTATGACCGGCGGACGCGGCATTTACACCATGGAATTTTCCCATTACGATGAGGTGCCGGCTCAGCTTGCTGAAAAGATTATTGAGGCGGCAAACAAAGAAAAAGAACAATAATGATGGACTTGTAAATAGTCGAAATTCAGACGGCAAAGTAAAAAGATCATTATGCAAGGCGCACGAATCTTGAGGAATGAAGCGTACTTTCTGGTACGCTGCAATGACGAAAGATGAAGTGCAACACAGCAGAATGACTTTTTACGAAGCCGTCAAAGGCAAAATAAAAGAGAAAGTGGACCCTTTACCGGGTTCACTTGCCACCCAGATCTTCCCGTTGTGAAAATCTATAATCCGTTTGGTTATAGTCAATCCCAGGCCGGTCCCGCGGGGACGCCCCCAGGCTGCATCTATCACCTGCCTGAATTTTTCAAATATAATATCCTGATTTTCACGGCTTATACCGATACCGTTATCCGAAACATCAACCCTCAGATGTTCATCTTCTTTAACTATCTTTATACCTATTATTCCATTCTTATTGTCACAAAATTTTACAGCGTTTGAAACAAGGTTAAACATTACCTGTATAAGCCTGTCCCTGTCGCCGGAAACAAGAGGCACAGCAGCCGGTAAATCCAGATTCACCCTGATATTTTTTTCATGGATAAGCTGGCTTGTGGCATTAACGGCTTCATTGACTATATCTTTTAAATCAATCCGGGAAATCTGCCATTCCATCCTGCCCGATTCCATTTTCTGATAATCCAGGATCTGGCTGATAAGACGGGTTAATCTTTTGCTTTCATTAATTATTATCCCGGTAAAATTGCTGTGCTGTTCCGGGGTGACATCCGGATTCTCATTAAGTATTTCAGCAAGAGATCTCACCGAAGTAAGGGGTGTCCTTAATTCATGCGTAACAGTTGAAATAAATTCATCCTTAAGCTGATCAAGCTCCTTGAGCCTTTCATTTGCGGCTTTTAACTCTGAGGTTGCTTTTTCAAGCTCCCTTGAATACGCGATAACCTGCCTCGTTTCATCCAGAATATCCATCACTTCATCGATGCCGATAGGTTCTTCCTTGACTACCGAATCGACCATGACGCGCGCTGAAGCCGATCCTATGGCTCCGGCAAGCAGTTTTTCGACATAACTTACAAATCCGGCATCCGCTGTTAAAGCGGCTTTCCAGTCGATGTTGCGCTTCTCTGCATATGAGGAAAGAGCTTCGTCGGCCCTTTGCTGCCCGAGAAACCTGCTCAGAAGAGACCGAAGATCAGGAACCGATGCTGTTCTCCTCCATATCGGAGATTCATCCGTTTCACCTGAATGCCTGAATACATCCACGAAAAGGGCGGCCTGGCTGTGTTCAATGGCAGTCGGGCGGCTGTACAAAGATACTCCTGTGTATGCGCCTATATTTGCAAGCATGCTCCAGAACAAAGAATGGGCTATGTGATCGAAATTCTGAAGCCCGAAAAGCTGAAAGGGTTTTAAAAACTCTATTCCAAAAGGTCCCTCCGTTACAAAACTTTGAGGAAGAAAACCGGCCTGAACAAGGGATGGGAAAACGAGTGTATAAGCCCATACCAGAAAGCCTGCAAGCAATCCGCATAAAGCCCCTGCCCTTGTCCCTCTCTTCCAGAAAATGCCTCCGAGTATGGACGGGGCAAATTGCGCGACCGCAGCAAACGATACAAGGCCTATCGATACCAGGGCATAAAACTCTCCGATGAAACGAAAATACATATAGCTGAGAAGCAGTACCAGAACTATACTGCCTCTGCGTATTGAAAGCAGAATATTGCTCAAATCGGCTCTTTTTGATATCTGGAAAAACTGCATGCGTATCAGAACAGGCATGACAAGATCGTTGCATATCATGGTCGAGAGCGCGATTGTCTCAACAATTACCATTCCAGTGGCAGCAGATAAACCGCCTATAAAAACAAAAAGGGCGAGCCCTTCCTTATGTTCGGCCATAGGGAGGGTTAGCACAAAGGTATCGGCGTCCACTTTCCCTATTCCGAAATGAAGAACCCCTCCCAGTGCAACCGGCATGACGAAAATGTTTATGGCAAGAAGATACAAAGGGAAAAGCCATATGGCCTTGTTCAAGTGCTCTTCATTCACATTTTCAACAACGGCCACCTGGAATTGTCGCGGAAGAAACATGACCGCCATCATTGACAGGAATATATATATGCTCCAGTCGGTATATGCTCCCGGGCTTTCTCCCATTGTAAAAATTTTTCTCAATTCGGGAACAGCCCAGGCTTTTTTGAAAACATCTCCGAAACCGTCATATACTCCGTAAGTGACAAATATGCCGACTGCAAGAAATGCGACAAGCTTTACCATCGATTCAAACGCTATTGCAGCCACGAGCCCTTCATGGCGTTCTGTAGCATCAAGGTGGCGGGTTCCGAAAAGAATGGTAAATACCGCAAGCAGAAGCGCGACATAAAAAGCGGTATCAGCAAGCACCGGTATAGCCGCAAAATGAACCGGTTCTGAAATCAGCGGATACTGCCTGATAAGGAGATAACTGGTAGAAATCGCCTTAAGCTGAAGAGAAATATAAGGTATGATTCCAAGCACCGCAATAATCGTTACAGCTCCTCCGAGAGTTGTGCTCTTGCCGTAACGTGAAGCAATGAAATCGGCTATGGAGGTTATCCGGTGAACTTTGCTTATCCTGATTATTTTTCTTAACACAAACCAGCCGAGAATTGCTATGAGAGTCGGACCTATGTAGATGGTGAGAAATCCGGGTCCGGTGTTGACGGCGCGTCCGACGCTTCCATAAAATGTCCAGGCCGTACAGTAAACCGCAAGCGACAGCGCATATATATAAGGATTGCTTATAATGCTTCGCCCGATATCCGCCCTTTTGTCGCCGTAGTATGCAATTGCAAAAAGGAGTCCGATATAGCCGAACGAGACCGAAAGAATGGTTCCTGTCTCAAGCATAATGATGCCTCAGTCGTTTATGTCGCGTAATTCGTTTTTTCGGGGATATTTGTTTATAATGACAACCAGAACAATCGATAATATCCAGACAAAAAAAAGATACAGGTATAAAACAGGAATACCCGATATCGTGTTTGAAATATTGAAGAGAGATAAAATCGGATAATTGTAGAGAACAACAACAAACAAAAACAAGCCTATAAGACGTCTGCTTTTTTCCTTATCAAAAGTCATAAGCTAATCCCCCCGGCTGTTTCCTAAGCATTTTTTGCACGGAGCATAACCATCCCGGTAAGCATCTCGCTTTCCTTTATAGATTTTTATGCTGTTCTTGTCAATTTTTCCTGCAAACGGGCAACTCGTAAGATGAAATCTTTTTGATCTGCTGTTTCCTGTATATTCTCCGGCATCATCATTCAGGTTCTGCCATATGCCATTATTCGACAACATGGCATTCTGCTGTGACTTTAAAAACAGCTCTTCGTATTTCACATTCGGTTTCTTGGGCAGACAATAAGCATATCCTGCTGTTATGATGGCATTATTAATAAAAGTGCCGTCCGGTAAAAAGATATACGCAAGCAACCGGCCATATTGGTCATATTTTTCAATGTCCAATTCGAGGCGCACCTTTTTCAGATAAACCAGTTCCCGGTTTAATTCTCTTGCTTCATTCCCGAACGGTTCCGCTTTGGAATATTCGCTTTCAACTTCCGGCGAATTTATGCCTATGTATCTTACACGCCTTCCATCCGTCAAAACAATAGTATCGCCGTCATCCACCCATCTGACTCCATAAAGCTCTGAACATTCGGCGTAACCGACTGCACATAATAGCAGGAAAAGAAAACCGGTGACGATTATACTACCACGAATACGATCTTTTAATCTCATTATATAACCCTGAAAACTTATCTGAGTAGATTTACAGGATTGACAGGATGAATTTGTCAGACCGCTCCAGAAGAAAGAGCGGCCTGAAACACGCATCCGCTTCGCGGAAGGGAGTCGGGTGCAGACGATGGCTTATTGCCTGACCCGCCTCAGGCGGGCAGGCAACATCCTGTCCATCCTGTTAATCCTGTCTAAAAAATCTTAAGTCCGCAATGCTGTATAGCGCTCTCATCAAGCAT
>JAUYEO010000344.1 GCA_030689795.1 Desulfobacterales bacterium
CCGGACCATTACAATTATACTGCAGGCGACATGGAAAGAATCTCGAAATCGGTAAGGGATAGAAGGGCTGAACTTGTCATGACAACCGAAAAGGATTTTGCGCGAATGGACGGCAAGTTTAATTTTCCGGTTGACATTATCGTCGTCGGTGTAAAAATGTGCATAAAAGATGAGAACTCTTTCAAGGAATTTATACTGGGTAAACTTTGACGAGCTCTTTGGAAGGATTACATAGATGATAATACTGGGTTTATCGGGCGCTCTCACGCATGATCCTTCAGCAGCCCTGCTTATTGACGGCAGACTTGCTGCCGCCGCTGAAGAAGAGCGTTTTATAAGAGAAAAACATGCCAGGAATAAAAGGCCGTATCATTCGGCCCGGTTCTGCCTTGAATATGCCGGAATCCATCCTGAAGAGGTTGACTATGTCGCTTTCCCTTTTGCGCCGATAAGCCTTCTGCGGCCGGACAGATGGCATTATGCCCGGAGATACTGGTACGCTCCGGACAGAGCCCTTTCGGCAATTTTCGATGGCAACCGCCACTTCCGCCGTAACAGGCGAAACGTCCTTGATCTGATGAGGCAGCTTGGAATCGATGTAAAGAGAACGCCTTTTGTGCCTGTTGAGCATCATCTCGCCCATGCAAGCAGCGCATACCATTTAAGCGGTTTTGAAGAAAAAACGGCAATTCTGGGAATCGACGGAAAGGGTGAATATGCCACCACCTTTTTCGGATACGGTGAGAATGGCGTCATCCATAAGATCAAAGAATTTTATGATCCCGATTCGCTCGGAGGAGTTTACGGAGCGCTTACCCAGTATCTTGGTTTTGAAATGCTTGACGGAGAGTTCAAGGTCATGGGTATGGCCCCTTACGGAAATCCGGACAAATTCGATTTTTCGCGTCTCATCAGGTGTGACGGCAGATCAATAGAAGTTGATACGGATCTAGTAAATACGATAGGACTCAGGCGTTATAAACAAGACGGAATAGGTTATTACTTCGGAAAAAAAATGGTGGAGTGGCTCGGGCCGAAGCGGGAAGGGGATGAAATTGATGATCCGTATGTCCATTATGCTGCCTGCATGCAGAAACTTCTTGAGGATATTTCCCTGCAACTGATTGAAACATATTTAGGCGATATACTGCGCGATACCGGGAAAATCTGCTTTGCCGGGGGTGTCGCTCTTAATGTAAAATTGAACCAGCGGATAATAGATCTCCCGCATGTAAAGGAATTGTTTGTCCAGCCGGCTGCAAGCGATGCGGGAACAGCAATAGGAGCGGCGACATTTCTGGCAAATGAGATGGGCCAAAAGGTAGAGACGCTTGAGCATGTCTATCTGGGTCCTTCATATACGACTGAAGAATGTATTGATGCCTGTAAAAAGCACTCCAAAAACCCAAGCTGGGAAATCATCGGCAATGCCCCTGAAACGGCGGCAAGGATTCTTGCGGGAGGAAGTCCCGTCGCCTGGTTTCAGGGAAGGATGGAATTCGGGCCGCGTGCTCTCGGGAATCGAAGCATTCTCGGAGACCCCAGCAGGGCCGGTATTGCAGAGCGGATAAATTCACAGATTAAATACAGGGAACGCTGGCGTCCTTTCTGCCCGAGTATTCTTGACTCTGCCGCGCGGGATATATTGCAGACGGATCATCCGGCGCCGTACATGACTTTCACTTTCTCCGTTGCGGAGAGCTGGAAGGGGAGAATCCCAGAGGTGGTTCACAAGGACGGCACAGCCCGCGCCCAGGTTGTGAACAGGAAAACGAATCCGAAGTATTACTCGCTCATAGAGCATCTTGAGAAACTGAGAAGAATTCCGGTTGTTCTCAATACGTCGCTGAACCGGAGGGGAGAGCCGATGGTCTGCAGCCCTGAAGATGCATTGAACATGTTTTTCGGGTCGGATCTGCAATATCTCATCATGGAAGATTTGCTGATCCGGAAACAAGTCTGAAGACTATTTTAGTAATAAATCTTCAATCACTCTGCACGCGAAGGCAGCGCCCCCCTGCCTGCTCTTCATATATTTTCCGGCGGCGGATATGATTTTTTCGCGTGAGGGGGGATTCTCCATGATTTCAACCAGGGCATCCGACGCATCCTGCCGGTCTTTCGCGACACGCAGAAGCCCTTCATCTGCTATCTCCCGGCCACCCCATGAAAAATTATCCCAGGACGGGCCTATGACCGGAGTTATTCCGCAGGTTAATGCTTCA
>JAUYEO010000265.1 GCA_030689795.1 Desulfobacterales bacterium
AACTTGATATTTTCCCGGAGCTTAAGACGGCAAAAAACATATTCGGAGAAGATATAAAGCGCTATGCAATGGGAATTGCCTCCGCAGGAGATTTCTACACAAAGAAGCTGAATCCCTTTCAGGCCTTATTTGAGAGTATAAGGCAGACTTACAAGATTACACATCTGACGGTTGTGAGTATTGTAAAGCTCATACAGGGAACTTTATCGGCAAAAACGCTCGGCGGCCCGATAATGATCGCGGAGATGGCAGGACAGCAGGCAAGAGAGGGTATTGCCAATCTTGCTTTTTTTATCGCTCTCTTAAGCATTAACCTCGCGGTGCTCAATTTTCTTCCGATACCGGTCTTGGACGGCGGGCATCTGCTTTTCTTTTTTATCGAGGCTGTGATCGGAAAACCGGTCAATACAAAGGTGCGTGAAATAGCCCAGCAGGTTGGAATTTTTGTCCTTGTTGTTCTTATGGTCTATGTTTTTTATAATGATATTTCGCGGATTTTTTTCAGTTGATGGTTTCTTAATAGTCCATATTTTTACAACATAACTTAATAGTATAGGAATTTGCATTTTGGCCGCGGATGAGCGCAGATTTTCGAGATTTTAGTGACAGCACAGGTGGATAGACTTTAGGTTGTTAGTCTGTAGGCTGTTGGCTAATAGTCTACAGACTAAGTTACTAATTATCTGCGGATACCGGCGAAAATCTGCGGCATAACTTGTTAAGAAAACATTATGCCTCACAGACTGGAGATTGCATTAAAACCGGATATGCTTGATGCCGAAGGCGAAGGAATATGCCATAAGGCGAGAGATTATTTCGGAATTGAACTTACAAAAGTCCGCACAATTTCTGTAGTAACTATCGATGCCGCATTGACTGATAATCAGCTTGATATTATTCAGTCCGGAATTTTTACAAACCCTGTCACACAGATTTCATCTTACACCCCGCTGCCTGTTCAATTTGACTGGATTATCTGGGTCGGTTACAGGCCAGGTGTCAAGGATAATCCCGGAAGCACCGCCGTCGAGGCTATAGAGGATATCCTGGGAATAAAATTTGCCCGGAACGAGGCGGTTTATACATCAAAGCGGTATTGTATTACCGGCCTTAATCTTGTCCGGAAAGATATTGAAAGAATTGCCTGTGAACTTCTGGCAAACGATATTATTCAGCAGTCAAAAATCTATTCAAAGGATGACTGGAACAGTTCCGGCGGTATAGGTTATATTATTCCAAAGGTTATTCTGAACCACGTTCCGACGGTATCGTCAATTTCAATAGACAGCGATGAAACCTTAAAAAAGATAAGCAATGAACGGAATCTTGCCCTTAATCCGAAAGATATCCCTACGATCAGGGATTACTTTTTGAGAAAAGAGGTTCTGGCTGCTCGCGCTTTGACTGGTTTGTCGGAGCCGACAGACATCGAGCTTGAATATATTTCCCAGGCAAGAAGCGATCATTGCAACCACAACACATTCAGAGGCTTGTTCCGGTACCTGGATCTTGAAACCGGCAATTCCGAAACGGTCGACAATCTTTTCAAGACCTGTATTGAAGCGCCTACCCTTTATCTTAAGGACAAAAAACCATGGGTTGTATCCGTATTGTGGGATAATGCCGGGGCCGGGCTTTTTGATGACAACAACTATTATGTCATAACCGGAGAAACGCACAATTCGCCGTCCAACATTGAAGCCTATGGCGGCGCCATTACAGGAATTGTGGGCGTGTATCGCGATCCTCTGGGCACCGGAAAAGGCTCAAAGCTTATTATGGGTAGTTACGGATTCTGCGTAGGGCACAGGGATTATGACGGTCCTCTTATGCCGCGTCTTCATCCGAGGCGTCTTCTTGACGGCGTGATTGAAGGAGTCAGGGATGGCGGAAATAAAAGCGGAATCCCAACGCCGTTCGGCCAGGTTCTTTTTCATCACGGATATATGGGGAAATGCCTTGTCTTTGTAACCGCCCTTGGAATAATGCCGTCGGTAATAAATGGGGAGCCTGCCGAACAGAAGAAAACATCTCCCGGGGATCTTCTTATCATGTGCGGCGGCAGGGTGGGAAAAGACGGGATACACGGGGTGACAGCTTCTTCCGAGGTTTTTTCCGAGAGTACGCCGGCAGGCCATGTTCAGATAGGCGACCCTTATACCCAGAAAAAGATGCATGATTTTCTGCTGGAGGCCCGTGATGAAGGACTTATAGCATTTATTACCGATAACGGAGGAGGAGGACTTTCATCCTCAATAGGTGAATCGGCCCGCTATTCAAACGGTTGCGAAATAGAGCTCGAAAAAGTTCCTTTAAAATACGAAGGCCTTGACCAGTGGGAGATATGGGTTTCAGAATCTCAGGAGCGCATGACGGTTGCGGTGAAACCCCGTCATCTTGGCCGGTTTCGGGAGCTTTCAACTAAACATGCAGTTGAAAGCACAGCCATAGGCAGATATACCGACTCGGGAAAGATTCATATTAAATATCATGATAAAACATGCGCCTATGTCGATATGGATTTGCTTGCGGCCGGTTTCCCGCAGTGGGAGTTTGACGCGGTTTGGCTGCCGCCTGAAAGACGCGGCCTGTTTGAACCGGTTATAAAGGAGCCGCGTGATTACAACAATCTTTTGTTGAACCTTTTATCGCGGCCGAATATCTGCTCAAAGGAATGGATTTGCAGACAGTATGACCATGAAGTTCAGGGCGGAAGCGTTATAAAGCCGCTTGTAGGCGCAAACCGGGATGTAAGCAGCGATGCAGTTGTAATCAGACCGGTCCTTAATTCAGAAAAAAGAGATTCTAAGAAAGGCCTTGCTTTTTCCCAGGCTCTTTTGCCCGCATATTCTTCGATAGATGCCTTTCATATGACAAGCTGCACTATTGATGAAGCTGTCAGGCGGCTTATCAGTGTCGGCGGAAACATGGAACATATCGGAGGGGTGGATAATTTTTGCTGGCCCAATATTCAATATCACCCGGTTAACAATCCTGATGGAAAATTCAAGGCAGCCCAGCTTGTCCGTTCCTGCAGGGCACTGGCTGAAATCTGCCTTGCTTATGAAATACCCCTGTTGTCCGGGAAAGACAGCATGTACGTTGACGGGCATCTTTACGGAAAATACGGAGAGACCCACAAAGTTTCAGCGCTTGAGACTCTCCAGTTTTCAGCCGTATCGGTTATTGATGATATAAATAAATGCGTTACCATGGACAGTAAAATCCCGGGGGATCTTGTTTATGTGCTTGGGACAACACGCAATGAACTGGGAGCTTCGGAATATTATGAGCATTTCGGCTATACGGGCTTAAATGTGCCGGAAGTATTTCCCGGTCATTTCATAAAACTTTACAGGGCTCTTCAGTATGCTATTGATAAAGGCCTTGTGGCTTCCGCGCACGGCATATATCGCGGGGGACTGGGAGTGCACCTTGCTATGGTTGCAATGGGCGGGAATCTCGGCCTGAAGGCTGATATCGGGCTTGTGCCGTCAGACGGGGCGGACCGCGGAGATGTCATCCTTTTTTCCGAATCCCCCGGCCGTTTTATTGTTACTGTTGCGCCGGATAACAGAAAAAATTTTGAAAGGATATTTAACGGGCTTCCTTTTGCGTGCATAGGAGAAGTAACTGAAAACAGGGAGCTTGTTGTGAATGGATCAAACAGCAGAAAGCTTGTTTCCGTATCTATATCTATATCTATATCCATATCTATATCCATATCTATATCTATTTCTACACTTATATCTATATCTACACCTATATCTATATCTATATCT
>JAUYEO010000353.1 GCA_030689795.1 Desulfobacterales bacterium
ATATTCTCCCGCCCCTTGATGCACCCGAATAAAGGAAAGGAAAACGACCGATGGCTTCAGCATTTAAAAAAGCGCTCGATTCCGGGAAGTTCGTCGTGACCTGTGAGGTGGCCCCGCCCAAAGGGATCAACCTCGAAAAAATGATTCATCACATCGAGCTGTTAAAAGATAAAGTCGATGCAATTAATCTGACGGATCATCAAAGCTCGATTATGCGATTTCCCTCGCTAGGTGCCGCCCTTTTGGTAAAGGAAATAGGGGGTGAACCTATTCTTCAAATGACTTGCCGGGACCGCAACCGCCTGGCTCTTCAGGCAGACCTGCTCTTTGCCGCCAGTCGCGGTATCCGGAATGTACTCTGTCTCACCGGTGATTCGGTGATGCTCGGAGATCATAAACAAGCCAAAGGCGTATTTGATCTTGATTCAAGCCAACTGGTGGCTGCCATCCGCACCCTTGAAAAAGGCAAGGATCTCGGCGGAAATGACCTGGAAGGCTATGTGCAGTATTGCGTCGGAGCCATTGTGACACCAGAGGCAGACCCACTCCCTCCCCAGCTCCTCAAATTTGAAAAAAAAATTGAAGCCGGGGCAGAGTTCATCCAAACCCAGGGTATCTATGACATGGAGAAATTTAAATCGTTCATGGAGTACGCCCGGAAGTTTCCGGTGAAAATCCTTGCCGGAATCATCTTGCTGACATCCGCCCCGATGGCTCGTTTCATGAACAAAAATATTGCCGGAGTCAATGTTCCGCAGGCGCTCATTGACGAGATAGCTGCCGCACCCAAGGGAGGAGCCCTGGCAAAAGGCATCGAAATTGCCGGACGCATGATCAGAAAACTTCATGAGGAGAAAATCTGTGACGGGGTTCATATCATGGCTATCGGTAAGGAGGAAGTAGTTCCGGAAATTATGGGAATGGCCGGACTATAGATAAAAAGACATCTGCTCACTCCTTCTCTTCTTTCGGAATCCGATGGATAAGCCACAGAGTAATAAACGGTATGAACGCAATAATGCATAAGACCGGCTTTATTGTGAAAATATCGCACAGTTTTCCTGTAACCGGGGTAAGCACGCCGCCTGTTCCCCATGCAAGTCCCATCATGAGACTCGAAGCCATCGATTTTCCGCCGGGGGCTAGTTTCTGTGCCATTGTGACTCCGAGAGGGAGGGTTGCCAGGACAAAAAAACCGGCCAGCATTGCTCCGAGATAGACCCAGTTTCCAGGAAGATAGATAAGAAGAAGCATGCACGGCGGAGTTAAGAGATGGGTGATGTAAAAAACCGGCTTAAATCCCATCCTGTCGGCCATGTGTCCTGCAAGGAGCCCGCTCACCGAGCCGGCTACGGTAAAGATTGCCACAAGCAAACCGACCGATATAAGCGAGTGCCCTTCCCAGCTGTATAAAACCGGGAAGAAAGTCACAAAAGACTGGCTCACAAAGGCCCTTAAAACCATGACCAGCCAAAGAAGAATTATCGATTTCCATACAGGCCCGAAAATCTCTTTTATTGAACCGATAAGACCAAGGTCGCTGAGTCCTTCTCCAACAGGCATCGGAACTGTTTTAAACAGGAAATACATGCTTGCAAGGCCGAAAAAGACTGTATAAGGCGTTGCTTCAAGTCCATATCCAGCCACAAGCCATGTGATAAAAAGCGGCCCCAATCCGAATGCAAGGGTTCCGCCCATGTTGAATACCGACATGGAAAAGGCGAAATTGCGTCCCGAGTAAGATGAGATCATGCCGGCAGTTGTGGGGTGAAAAATGGATGAACCTATTGAACTGGCCGCAACAAGGAGAAGGAGAACGGCATATGAAGGCGCAATTCCAACGAGTGAAGTTGAAATGATGACGATTAAAGGCCCCCCGAGAACAAAAACCCGCGTTTTATAGCGGTCGGCAAGATATCCTATCGGAGGCTGAACAACAAAGGCAAGGAAGCGGCTTATTCCGGCAATGAAGCCCGCCTGTGTAAGTGTGAGGGAGTATTTTTGAATCAGAACCGGAAGCAGGGGGCCTATGAACGAATGGTAAAAATCGCCTGTGAAATGGACAAGCGTCAATGCCATAATAATTTTTAAATCGGTGTTATTTTTAAACTTAAACATAGTTTTATATTCGCTGAAGTTGACGGAAGATATCCTTTTGGATATAACGTAACATAACTTTGCCTCAATTCGAAATAAAATAATAATGCCGATCGAATGCAGAAACATAAATTATAAATATCCAGGCGCCCAGTTTCCGGTCTTCAATAATCTGAACTGCCGTGTCGGGGAGCCGGGGTTTCATGCCCTGTTCGGCCAGTCGGGAGTGGGAAAGTCAACCTTTGCCCGCATGATTGCGGGCCAGTTGAACGGATTTGCCGGCGAAATTGAAATCAGGGAGCCGAAAAAGGTTTTTTACTCCTATAATCTTGAAAGGCTTCCCGGATGGTCGGGTGTCGGCGAGCATATCGAGAAGGTTACGCCCGAAGCGAACAGGAAAAGAATCGATGAAATCATCGAATCATTCGGGCTTTCAGCCTGCATGGGCTCGGGCTTTTCGAGGCTTTCCCTCGGACAGCAGAACAGGGTAAATCTGGCAAGATACCTTTTGCAGGATTTTGATCTTTTGATTATGGATGAAAGCCTTGCCAATGTCGATGAAGCCACGCGGGAGCAGATAATCTTTAAAATAAAGGAGATGTTTCCCCAAAAGAGCTTTCTGTATATTTCTCACAGCGTTGCTGAAGTTTCCATGTTCTGCATGAATATTATTGTCCTGAGAAGCTTTTTAAAAACTCCCCAGACCTTGACAATAAAGGGACAGGATGATGTAAGGGGAAGACAGATTGTGAAAAAGGATCTTGAAGAGACCATGCTGGAGATTGTAAATGCTTCATAAGCGACTATACCAGTTTGTTCTTGTCTATTTTATCGGGCTTGCCTTTTTATTTACGGTAAAAGGAGTTTTTAATCTTTCCGACTATGTTATTCCAGGCCTTCCTGATATTTACAGCACCGTGCACAGGGTTTTTACGAGATATTTTTTCGATGTGTTAAATACACTTTCGGTAGCGATTGTAGGTCATATACTTTCTATTGCGATGGCAACCGTTGTCGGAATAATCGGCCGTTTGTCGAACTGGATGGGCTCGCTTATCAGGACAGCGGCTTTTAATATCCAGGCGTATCCGATTGTTGCCGTGGCTCCAATGATTTTTATCCTTCTCGGAGACGGACTTTCCTCGAGGCTTCTTATTGCGTCGATGATATGCTATTTCCCTCTGCTTCTGTCGTTCATAGGAATTCTTTCCGAGCCGATAACGGACATAGAGCATTTTTACGTGCATTCGGGAAGGATGAGATGGCAGCTTGAGGTAAAGATAAGGGCTTTCGAAAATATGAACAAACTGATAACGGTTGTTGCAGGAAGCGCGACCCTTGCGATGGTTGGAACAATTGTCTCGGAATTTATAGGCGCCAGCGCCGGTATAGGCTACAGCATAAGAATCGCGCTCTATCAGAGCGACCTTTCAAAGATTCTGGTCGCGCTTTTTATGATAGGAATTTTTACATCGCTTTACCTGGCCGTTCTCGAATGGCTCGGCCATATTGTGAGCAGGAGCTGGGGAAAGCGGGAGGCGTGAGGAGCCGGAAATGAATATGAGAAATATGGCGGTAATGATTTTGTCTTTGCTGATTATCCTTCTCCCTGTTTCTTCCGGATGCGGCAAAAGGCCTGAGGAGATGATGAAGCTTTCATATCGTCTCAAGTGGCTCTTTAACGCAAGCGTGGCAGGAGATATTTACGCCGGTACCCACGGGTTTTTTGAGAAAGAAGGGCTCGAAGTGGAAGTAAAAGAGGGAGGACCGGAAAGGGATGCCATAAAAGAGCTTGAGATGGGGCACGCCCAGTTCGGTGTGGCTTCCGCAGACCAGGTTATAAGAGCCGTTTCAAAGGGAGCTCCTGTTGTGGTGCTTGCGCAGCTTTTCCAGGCCAACCCCCTTCAGTGGATATACAGGCCGGATGAAAATAAGATCGACAGGCCGGAAGATATTAGGGGAAAGGTTGTCGGAATAACCTTCGGCGGAAATGACGAAACGATCATGAGGGCGCTTCTTGCAAAATACGGCATAAAGGAGAATGAAGTAAATCTTTTCAGCGTAAGATATGATTATACGCCTTTTTACGAGCGAAAAGTCGCTCTCTGGCCTGTTTATAGAAATGCACAGGGGATTATCATCGGAGATAAGCTTGAAAAGGCAGGGGAGTCCGCGGCCTTTTTTAACCCTGATGCTTCCGGCATACGTTTCGTGGCAAATTCGGTTATAACAACGGAAAAGATGATAAAAGAGCATCCTGAAACCGTCAAAAAATTTGTTTCGGCCCTGACGAAGGCATGGAATGAGGCTTTGAATCCTGTTAATTCGGATAAGACGGTTGAGACGATACTTGAATTCGACAAGGACACATCTTCTGATGTTATCCGCAGGCAGCTTGATATAACAAGGCAGCTCATGAAACCGTCGGAAAAGACGGTTTTCGGCGCCATAAACATTGCCGCCTGGAAACAGACCGAGAGCATAATGCTTGAGCAGAAGCTTATCCCGGCGCCGGTTGATATAGAAAAAAGGCTGAAGACGGAATATAATAGGCAATAGGCGT
>JAUYEO010000354.1 GCA_030689795.1 Desulfobacterales bacterium
AAGCCGCATAAATACAGCTCAGGAATAATCTAAGGTGCATTCGTTAAAACAGTTAAGAATATTCGACTGAACGATGTTGTGAGCATTTTTCTTGTGAACGATGTCCTGAACGTTATCAGTTAACGAATAAAGCTACCATTAAGAAGGATGACTCAATTCCTCATTATCCAAGGCAAAAACAAAAGTCAATAATATATTTTTAAACATCTGATATTTAAAATATTAAAATATTTCTTGACTCGGATAAAAATATATGTAATTTACTGAACCCAATTCATGGAAATCAGAGCGAGAATTTAAAATTTGGAGGGGAAGATGTACGGTATGAAAGATATTTTTGATACTGTAAAATCTAACAGGATATCGGAAAATATTGTTCATCAGATACGCGGCGCCATTTTGAGGGGAGAATTAAAAATTGGAGACCGACTCCCGTCCGAAAAAGACCTTGCCATGAAATTTGGCGTCAGCAAGTCGTCTCTCAGGGAAGCATACCGTGTACTGGAAGCCTACGGGCTGCTGGAAATAAAGCAGGGTATGTCCGGTGGCGCTTTTGTCAAGAAAGTCGATCTGAAAACGATAAAGGACGGACTTGTAAATTATTTTTTCTTTCAAAATCCCAGTATCCGCGAATATACCCAGATTCGAACCTTTATTGAACCGGAAGTTGTTAAAATCTGCGCTTTAAAAATCACG
This sequence comes from Desulfobacterales bacterium, assembly GCA_030689795.1. Lineage (GTDB taxonomy): Bacteria > Desulfobacterota > Desulfobacteria > Desulfobacterales > RPRI01 > RPRI01. The sequence continues at coordinate 697 of JAUYEO010000354.1, forward strand.
GACAAGGATATAGATTATCTGAAAAACAATATTTCAGAGATGGAAAAAGAGGTGGATGGTGAAAAATTCATGAGTGATCTTGACTGCGCTTTTCATAAAAAGATCGTTGATATCACTGAAAACACTGTCATTAGTCTCATTGTTGAAAGTGTCCAGACTGCCTTGATAAATGTTAAACGCATGTTACAAATGAACCACGCCTTTTTGATGATGGTCTGTGATGGCCATAAGAAAATAGTTGGGGCCTTGAGCGAACGTGATCCTGATAAAGCCAGCAAAGAGATGCTTAAGCATATCATCGAGGTGGAAACGGGAATGCTGGCCTGTAAAAACGGCGATATGGTTTTAACGGAAACAGGCATTTTAAAACCGGATACAGGTAGCTGATGATTATTTAACTTTTAGAACAGTTAGACACAGACTAGTCCCTCGGGTTGTTCTTTCAAAGATATCTGAATGTTTTTATCAGGTTGTAGCCTGGAGATCAGGATATTTTTGATTGCCTAAGTAACTATCAGGAGGAATTAAATGACCGAAATACCAAAAGAGTCAAAAGTTGATCCGCGAATCACAAAAAAGCTGCGTGAAATAGTGGGTGAAAAAAACGCCACTGCGGCCAAACACATCCGCTATGCCTATTCCTATGACATGTCGTTTGTAAAGCCCAAATTGCCGGACTATGTGGTAATGGCAGAGACCGTTGAGCAAATTCAGGAGCTCATGCGCTTTGCCAACCTGGAAAAAATACCGGTGATTCCCTATACCGCCGGCACCAACATCGGCGGGCTCTGTATTCCGGAACGGGGGGGGATCCTTCTCGATTTAAAGAAGATGAACAAAATCATCAAGATCGACGCCGAATCCCATTATGCGGTTATCGAGCCGGGGGTCTCTCACGGCCAGCTCGCCGAAGCCCTCTACGCTCACAAGCTGCGCTTCGGCTGGCCCGTTGGACCACCATCCGCATCGGTTTCCTCGTGCGCCATCAACCACGGCATCGGGGGGCTGAATGCCCGCTACGGGCTCAACAGCCAGGAGATTACGAGCATGGAAGTCGTGCTTCCCACGGGCGAACTGGTGCGTGTCGGATCATGCGCCATCGTGGAAGATGCCTGGCACAGCACGCTCCCGTTGCCCAAGCTGGACGGTCTTTTTAAAGGCTGGCTGGGGGGCACGGGGATCGTAACGAAGCTCGGCATCAGCGTCCATCCCATTCCGCCGTTCCTGAAGGTGTTTACGGTCTCCTGCGATAATGTCGAGGATATGTACTCCTATATGCTCAATCTGAGCAATTACGAGATCTGTGATGATTTAACGGCCGTTTCCTGGTGGCTCGCCCAGGTGCCGATTCCCTACCCGTATCGCGAAAAACCGGATGGTCAGCCCGAATGGTTCAGCTTTGCCAACACCAACTCCTTTACGCAAAAGGAAAAGGAAGCGCGGGAAGAAATATGGGAGATGGTGGTGGACGAGGAGAAGAACAAAGGAACGTCGCTGAAAGTCACCCAATATCCGGAAGAAGCCCTTCGGGCCAGAACTCAGTTGCCCAGCCAGATCGTCGGCTCCACGAAAAACTACTGCAAGATGGCCGGGGCCGGTATTTCGTGGCCGGGCACCTTCACACCCGCCAACAAATGGGCGCCGGTTTACACTGAATGGAAAAAAGTACTGATCGGCCACAACTTGTCCCCCTCGGTTCGCATGAGCATGTACCGGGGGGTGCATTACGGCATGCTGCGGGCGATGATTCCCTTTAACAAGCAGAGCGTGGACGAAACGGAAAATGCGCGCCGCGCGATTGTGGAGTGCTTAAAGATCGATCTGGATCATGGCGGCATTCCTTACAAGCCGCCGGTGGATTTCGGCAATGAGATCAATAAACGCGCCCACCCAGGATACTTGATGTTGTTAAGGCGGGTCAAGCAAATGCTGGACCCAAACGACATCATGAACCCCGGCAAATTGGCGATTTGACGTACCGCTGTACGCTTGTGTCGGTTTGCAACAGTTGCGCGCAAATCAAAAGATAGGAATTGGAGGAATGATACATGGAATGGAAGATATCTTCGCTGAAAGATCTTGAGCATTATTTCTGGCGCTGTACGGCCTGCGGCACCTGTCGCTCTGCCTATGATTTCGGCCCGCCACCCATTACCCGGCCCATCTGCCCCGCGGGAACGGAATTCGGGTTTGAGGGATATTACTCGTCCAAAGGAAAAGCCGCCTTTGCCCGCGGTATTTCAGATGGCTCGCTCACCTTTGATGATCCCGAATTTCTGGAGGCGATATATAAGTGCACGGTCTGCGGCGGCTGCCAGAACCAGTGCCAGGTGGACTACAAACCGCATATCCCCGAGGTTATCGAGGCCATGCGGCGTGAAGCAGTGAAAAACGGCGCAGGCCCGATGCCTGCGCAAAAAAATCTGGTTCAGTCCATGAAAAACTACAACAACCCCTACCAGGGGCCCCGTCGCGTGCGCCTGGACTGGACGCGCCCCTTCAAGAAAGCCAAAACACCCATCAAGGATATCAACGTAGAGCCGGCGGAAGTGCTTTTTTATGTGGGTTGCACCGGCGCCTTCAACAAAATCGCCCAAGCGGTTCCCCAGGCTACGGCGCGCATTTTTCAAAAATTGGGCATTGACTTCGGCATTCTCGGGGAAAGCGAGGTTTGCTGCGGGTCCACAGCCATGCGGGTGGGAGATGCTGAAGAATTTAAGCGGGTGGCAACAACCAACCTGGAAGCATTTAGGACCCTTCATTCCGAAAAAGGAGTCAAAACGATTGTGACCTCCTGCGCCGGCTGCTTTCGGGCCATCAAGAAGGATTACATTCTCTCCTCGGAATACAATCAGATGATGGATGGCATCGAAGTCCTTCACACCGTTCAGTACCTGCACCGGTTGCTGAAAGATGGCAAGCTGAAATTTGAAAAGCAGCTGCCGTGGAAAGTCACCTATCATGATCCCTGTCATACAGGCCGGCATCTCAACAAGTTCCGCGTGGACAAAGACGGCAGCGAGCTCTGGGAAGGCGCCTATGTGGGCGTTGATGAAAGCGAATGCCTGTACGACTTGCCCCGTGAAATTATCAAAGCGATTCCGGGAGTTAGTTTTGTGGAGATGGACCGAATTCGCGGCAATTCGTATTGTTGCGGCGGCGGCGGGGGCGTCATGACCGGGTTTACGGACTGGGCCGGGAAAAATGCCGGCTTGCGCATTCAGGAAGGCATGGAAACCGGAGCCGAGAAAATGGTTTCGATTTGCCCCTTTTGCTATTTCAACCTTACCGAGGGTTCCAAACGGATCGGCAGCGCTATGACCCTGCACGACCTGACAGAACTGATCGATCTGGCTTTGCCGGATTAGGAGCCGTTACAAAATAACCATAACTTTTCTCACTATTTCGTTACGGCTCCTTATGCCGTTGAGGGTATTTTAATGTTACGATTATTCTTTTACGACGGCTTAGAATGAAACACTTCAAGTCGATTACTAGCCGGGGCAGCCTATTGTGTAGCCAGCACCCGTAACAGTGATACATCCAAACATCTTTTGACAGAGAAGAGGAGGAGTAGATGAAAAAGCTATTGTTAGTGACGATTAGTATGTTTATTGCGGTTTTGATGGTCGTAGCGCAGTCACCTGCAGCGAGCGAGCCAGTAAAAATCGGCGTGATAGTTCCGCTGACCGGAATTGTTGCGCAAGGGGGTCTGGAAATGAAGTATGGCATCGAAATGGCTGCCGAGGAAAAAGGCAAGGTATTGGGCCGACCGATCGAACTGCTGGTGGAGGATGACCAGTTGAAGCCGCCCGTTGGAGTGACAAAGGCTGAAAAACTGGTTTACAAGGACGGCTGCATTGCGTTGATCGGTGTTTTTTCAAGTGGTGTGGGGCTTGCCATTGCGGCGAATATTGACAAACTCAATGTCCCCTTTCTCACCACCCATGTCATGACGACCGAGTTCTACAACCTCCACCCGCTGGTCTTCAGAAGCGGCCAGCTGGCAAATGATCAAACCGCTATCGGAAACGTGCAGGGCATCCTGTCCCGGCCGGAGCTTAAAAATCGTACCTATTATGTCATTGTTCACGACTATGCCTGGGGCCATGACGCAGGGGACCGCTTTATCGCCCTTGCCAAGCAAAAAGGCATCAAGATCTACAACGAGGCTTATGACAAGGCGCCTACTTCAACAAAAGACTGGTCTTCCTACATCAGCAAAATCAAGGCGTCCGGCGCTGACGGCGTTTATATGGCATTCATCACCAACGTCATTCCCATCTTTGCCAAACAGGCGTCTGATTTCGGACTTCAGGCCAAAGGTATGAAACTTGTTTCAGCGGCGGCGCCGGGGCCCCTTGAACTGGAAGCCGGCGGAGAGGCCTGCTACGGCATTTTCGGCGCATCGGACTGGTCCTGGGATGTCAACACTCCCATATCGGACAAATGGGAAAAAGCTTTCTTCGACAAATACAAGACGATCCCCTCCGATGCGGCGGTTCACAGTTATGTGGGCGCCATGAATTTGTTTAATGCGATTGATAAGGCCGGCAGCACGGATGCCAAGGCCATCGCTGCGGCACTCAAAGGCATCAGCTTTGATGGCCCTTACGGAACGGTGCGTATCTCGGCCAAAGACAACTGCGCACGCAATGACGCCGTCTGGACGGAAACCGTGGCCGCTCCGAATAATCCTTACGGCGCCAAGGTTTCCATGAAAGTTCTGAAAACATTTAAAGCGGCGGAGCTGGGACCGCCCGAGTGATGAGAAAAACAGGGTAGGAGCATAGAAAGAAGACTGAAGGAAGAAAGTAAATGTCAGCACTTTCCCCTTCAGTCTTCAGTCTGAGCACCTTAGCAACGAATTCCCCGCGCGGCGGGGCGAAACATAACATAGAAGATATCGAAATGAGTGGAATTGCTACCGCTGTCGACATTACGCTCAACAGTCTCGTTCTGGGCGGCGTCTTTTTAATCGTGGCCGTCGGCCTGAATATCATCTACGGGCTCAGCCGGGTGATGAATCTGGCGCACGGTTCGCTATATGCCATCGGCGCCTATACCGGTTATACGATCGTTTCTCTTGGCGTCAACTTTTTTGCCGCCCTGCTGCTCGCGCCGATCATCGTGGGCATCGTGGGGCTTATTATAGAGCGCATTGTGATCGCGCCCATGCGAAAGCGCTCGATGATCTACACCCTCATTCTGACCTATGGCCTGATGTTTTTTCTGGACGGCGCAATCAAGTACGTCTGGGGCAATGAACCCCGATTTGTCGCGATTCCTGCCTTTATGCGCGAGACCCTGTCGATTTTCGGCACCCATTACCCGGTCTTCCGCCTGGCCACCCTGGCAACCACCGCCGCAGTCATGATTAGCCTGATGCTCTTTTTGAATAAAACACGCATCGGTATGATTCTCAAGGCCGCCAGCACTATTCCGGAAATGGTGTCCTGCCTGGGGTTCAATATGAATTATGTTCACATCGGCGCGTTCATTTTAGGCTGTGCCCTGGCAGGTGTTGCCGGCATTATTGCAGGCCCCTTAACGACGATTGACCCGCTCATGGGCCATGAAATGCTGATCAGCTCCTTCGTGGTAATTGTCATCGGCGGCCTGGGCAGCCTTCGCGGCGCCGTGTTTGCCGCACTGTTGATCGGTCTCGTGCAGACGCTGGCGGAATTTTTCATAACGGATCTGGCGATGGTGATCGTGTACATGATGATGGCGGTGATTCTGGCGTTTATGCCCCGCGGACTTTTCGGAGAAGGAAAATTTGAATAATGAACGGCTCACCCTCAATGCCCAACGAGCACACCTCG
>JAUYEO010000266.1 GCA_030689795.1 Desulfobacterales bacterium
CCCTTTTGTGGGACGCCTTGATGATATCTCACATGACGGTCTTCTTCTGGTTGAACAGATAGTCGATATATATGATAATTATGGTTATGACACTGAAATAATTGTTGCAAGCGTGCGCAATCCTCTCCACGTGCTTGATTCGGCTTTGCTTGGGGCCGACATCGCGACTATCCCTTTTAATGTTCTAGGAAAGCTGGCTTCCCATCCGCTTACGGATAAAGGTATCAAAGCCTTTCTGGATGACTGGAACAAGGCAAAAAAAATCAAAAAATGATATATAAAATAATATGAGAAGCAGCAGCAGGATTCAGGATATACTGATACACCCGAACAGCATTACAATGTACAGAATGGCGGTAATTCCGGCTATTGTTGTACTTCTTCTGTTTCCGAACAGGTACTGCACTTTTCTTGCGGCTGTGCTTTTCAGCGCTGCTGCCATAACCGATTATCTTGACGGCTATCTGGCAAGGCGATGGGGGCTTGTGTCGAATATCGGAAAATTCATGGATCCCCTTGCCGATAAGCTCCTGGTGTCATGTTCTTTTATAATGATGACTTCACTCGGCTGGATACCCGCTTGGGTAGTCTGCGTTATTATCGGGCGTGAAATTGCGGTGACAGGACTTCGGAGCATAATTGCGGAACATGGCCAGGATGTAGCGGCATCGAATCTTGGAAAGTACAAAACCGGTTTCCAGATAGCAGCCATAATTCCACTTTTAATGCATTATCCTTATCTCGGGATTAATTTTCATGCCATCGGAATGTTTTTTTTATGGGGAGCGCTTGTTTTAACCATATGGTCCGGGATTGACTATTTTACTAATTTCAGGAGGCTTTTTAAGGAATAAATTTTTATTGACAAAATGTCGGGAAACATATAGTTGGAAAAACCCTGACAGAGACCTCCAGGTAATGTATTGAACAGATAAAATGTGGTGTTATGTAAGGGTTTTTAAGGTTTCTGATAGTGAGCGGGAATAACTCAGTGGTAGAGTGCAACCTTGCCAAGGTTGAAGTCGCGGGTTCAAATCCCGTTTCCCGCTCCATTTTTTTTGGCGGCATAGCCAAGTGGTAAGGCAGCGGTCTGCAAAACCGTTATTCTCCGGTTCAAATCCGGATGCCGCCTCCAATTTTCATTTTCCAGCACTCGACGCCTCTACAAACAAAAGATCTGCATATCGACCGTTGCGACACATCTTTAAAGCTTCCGCTACCGGAACCTGGCCCACCGGCGAGTTCTTCCCCAACTGCTGAATGACATAGCCAAGGTCCATAAGCAAGGTCACCACCCGCTCCGCGCTTGATCCCATTTGCCGTAGCCCCTCATCGTCCAGTTCAACAAAAATCGCCGGATGGTCGCGTTGGATCGTCTCTTGCGCACCTCTGAGAACACGTTCTTCCGCGCCCTGCACATCGATCTTCATAAGACACACCCGCGTAGCCGGTTCCTTTCGCACCAACTCATCGATTGTGAAAGCTGTCACGTCTACCCCTTCCGGCGCAAGCTTGTGGTCGCCCGGATGTATCGGGTTGATCGCAAGCTTCAACGTGCCACCCTGCTCCGCCGCGACGCCCTGGACTGTCCTTACGACAGCAGCTGTACCGGATTTTTCCAGATTCCGTTGTAACTGGCGGAAGTTGGATGTTTCCGGCTCCACTGCGATCACAAATCCACCGTCGCTGACCCATCGCGCAAATCGCTTCGTGAAAAAGCCCACGTTTGCCCCGATGTCGATCACGACTTCACCAGATTTAACATAACTTCGTAAAGACTGGATATTTCCAGCCTCTACGAACAACTTGTACCAGTCATATGTTGTAAGGAAGAGTGACCGGCTCCACGAATTGGAGAGGAGTCCAGTGCGCACAACCAGCGCGTAGATTTTCAAAAGGCATGATTGAATGATTCGTTTCATATTGAACTCGCTCTTTATGGGATTCCCTTATTGCCGAACATTGATGAACTCGTAAAAAGTCGAAATATGCTCACTTAATGAGCTTTTTGGGGATTTTTAAGTCACTTCGCTAAATCACAAGAACTCGGGCTAACGCCCTCAAACAGCGTGTGATTTTTAACGCTCAGTTCCTTAAAAATCTATTCCCCAAAAATCTCAAATCCGTTCGCATATGACTTTTTACGAGAGCATCAACATTATTATTTCTGTGAATGCGGATAAACTATTAAAAAGGCTATCAGAATAGGGGTTTAAAGTCAAACCGCGCAGAAATGGTTGACGGGAAAACGAATATTTCATAATGTATAATGAAATTAAAGGTTTTATGCAACTGTCTCATATTATAAGGAGAGGCCGATAATGATAGCGGAGATTCTTTCGACGGGCGATGAGGTGCGTTCAGGAGCGCTGGTAGACAGCAACTCGGCCCATATTGCCGAAGTTCTGGAAGAGGCGGGTCTTGAGGTTACAAGACACAGCACCGTGGGTGACGATCTTGCCGCCATCTCTTCCATTATAAAAGAGATCGGCGCTCGTGCCGATGTGGCTGTCGTGACAGGCGGCCTCGGCCCGACGACGGATGACATTACGTCTGAAGCCGCCGCAATGGCTGCCGGTACGGAACTCTACGAGGATGATTCGGCTCTTTTGTCGATTGAGAGTTTTTTCAAGAAGAGACAGCGGCTTATAAATCCTTTAAATAAAAAGCAGGCCATGCTTCCGAAAGGTTCGAAATGGCTTGAGAACCCTGTTGGGTCAGCCCCCGGTTTTGCGGTCAGAATAGAAAACTGCCTCTTTTTCTTTCTTCCCGGTGTTCCTTCTGAGATGAAAAAAATGCTTTCGGAGAAAGTGATACCGGAAATATATGCGCTTTGTGGAGGTTTCAGGGAATACAGCCTTGTAAGGAACATATCGACATTCGGCCTGACAGAGGCAGCGGTTAACGAGAATCTTTTGAGCGTCATTAACGATTATCCCGGCATCAAGCTGGGCCTGCGGGCTACTTTTCCTGAGATTCATGTCAAACTGTATGCAAGGGGTAAAGATGAAAAAAAAATTTCGGAACTTCTTGAAAGGGCGACCGGAAGCGTATTGGAAAAACTGGGCAACAGGGTCCTTTCAACAAAAGGGGAGCCGATGGAACTTGTTGTAGGCAATCTTCTTAAAAGCAAAAAAGCGACACTTTCGGTTGCCGAGAGCTGCACAGGGGGACTTGTTTCAAATATGCTTACAAATGTTTCCGGAAGCTCGGACTATTTTCTTTTTTCAGGTATCACATATTCAAATGGTTCAAAAATAAAGATACTTGGAGTTCAGCAGGCAATAATTGAGAAGCACGGGGCTGTACATGAAGAGACGGCAAAAGAGATGGCAGCCTGCGCAAGAAGAATTGCAGGCGCGACATACGGACTTTCGACGAGCGGAATAGCGGGTCCGGCAGGCGGAACGGAGGAAAAGCCGGTAGGAACCATATGCATCGGCCTTGCAACATCGGATGAAGTCAAAGGATTCCGGTTCAATTTTCAGTTCGGGGACCGCCTGATGAACAAAAAAGTATTTGCCGTAACGGCTCTCGATATTTTAAGAAGAGAGCTTCTTAAGTAAAATATTTGCAGCCCGGAGCTTATGATGGGAATTTTCCTGACGGCATCCGGTATAAGTCATTTCGGGAATTAAATGAGCGAAACAGTTATAGTAAATGCGGGATGGTTTATTGACGGAACAGGCGGTCCTGTCCGGAAAAATATCAGACTTTGCATTGAAAACGGAAAAATCTGTTCGATATCCGATTCGGGTTCCGGCGATTCCCGGAAAGGCCGGGTGATTGATTTTGGTTCAGGCACAATTCTACCATGCCTTGTTGACAGCCATGTTCATCTTTGCATGTCCGGAACGGATGACCCGGTTGCCCGTAAGAAACAGCTCAGCGCAGACTTTGATGATATAAAAGACTTAATTTCGGAACATATCAAGCGGCATTTATCATACGGTGTATTGGCGGTGCGTGACGGCGGGGACAGATATGCGCATGTTTTGCGTTACAGAAATGAGTATTCTGATATTAAAAAGATGCCGATTGGAATCAGAGTTGCTGGAAGGGCATGGCATCGTGCCGGACGGTATGGCGGCCTGATAGGGAGATCACTGCAGGAGAATCATTCCCTTGCGGAAGCGATAAAAATTGATCATGAGGAGAATGACCATGTAAAGATAGTAAATTCAGGCTTGAACAGCCTGAAAGAGTTCGGGAAGGAGACTCTCCCGCAATTCGGCGCCGAGGAACTGTCGGATGTTGTGAAGATTGCCGGAAAATGCGGCCGCCGGGTCATGGTTCATGCAAACGGCAAAAAACCGGTAGCCGCTGCTCTTGCTGCCGGATGCAATTCGATTGAACACGGTTTTTTCATGGGAGTTGAAAACCTGAAAATCATGGCTGAAAAAGGCATTGTCTGGGTTCCGACCGCCTGCACCATGAAGGCATATGCAGAACATATGAAGCACGGGAGTATTGAATATGAAGTATCGCGCATGAATCTTGATCACCAGCTTGAACAGATTTCAAAAGCAAGGGAGCTTGGCGTTATAGTCGCCCTTGGGACGGATGCCGGAAGCATCGGAGTCCATCACGGATCGGCGGTGATAGACGAGATGGGATTGCTTATTCAGGCGGGATATTCGCTGCCGGAAGCCGTAAAATGCGCATCCATAAACGGAGCCGATCTGACAGCAACGGATGATTTCGGGATTCTTGCTTCAGGGAAACCCGCAACATTTCTTGCGGTAACGGGTGATCCCTCAAAGCTTCCCGGTTCTCTGTCGGCGATTCAGGCGATATACATCAACGGCACATCCGCATCAGGCGTATTGAAATCAGATTAAAGGACAGTAATTATTCAGCCACAGATTCACACAGATAAACGCAGATAGATTTAAATACAAAGAAATAACAGATATTATTCTTAGAAGTTTTGTAACTGCCTAGGTTGATAGGCTGTAGGTTTTTAGCTAACAGCGTACAGTCTAAATAACCTGAGTAATTACAATAAAAGAAAAAATATCAGTGATGATCAGCGTAAATCGGTGGCTGAGTAGTTAGAAAGGATAAATAATTTGGGCATAAAAAAAGGCGAGTTTATTGAACTTGAGATAACCGGAATGGCCTTTGGCGGGAAAGGATTGGCTAAAGTTGACGGTCTCGCGGTTTTTGTGGAAAAAGCAGTTCCTCTTGACCGGATTAAAGCCCGCATAGTGAAAAAGAAGAAGAGTTTTGCCGAAGCGGTTGCAGTTGAAATTATTGAGCCGTCTCCTTACAGAACAAATCCGCCTTGTGAATACAGCGGGTTTTGCGGAGGCTGCAAGTGGCAGTTTCTTCAGTATGACCGTCAGCTTCATTACAAGAGGCAGCATGTCGAAGAATCTCTTGAGCACATCGGCCTTATAAAAAATGTTCCCGTGCACCCGGTGATTCCGTCGGAAAAGATATTCGGCTACAGGAACAAGATGGAGTTTTCGTGTTCCGACAGGAAATGGCTGCTTCCTTCCGATTTTGCAACGGGAGAAAAAAACATCGGCTTTGCCCTGGGTCTTCATGTTCCCGGAACTTTCGATAAAGTGCTTGATATCAGGGCATGTCTTCTCCAGCCGGAAGAAGGAAACATGATTCTTGAGGATGCAAAGGCTTTCATGAAAAACTCGGGAGTTCCTCCTTACGGCATTAAATCCCATGAAGGATTCTGGCGTTTTCTGATGCTAAGGAATTCTGCTGCAAACGGAAACTGGATGGTGAACATGATAACTTCCGCCGAAAACCGGAAAATAGTCGAACCTCTTGCCGCTTTGCTTACGGAAAAATATTCCGGTGTAGTTTCGGTCATAAACAACATAACTTCGAGCAAGGCGGCTGTTGCAACCGGAGAGTATGAAACGGTTCTTGCCGGTTCTCCTTATATAAAAGATAAGATCGGAGATTTTGAATTTGAAATATCGGCAAACTCTTTTTTTCAGACCAACACGTCTGGCGCCGAAATTCTGTATGAAAAGGTAAAAGAGTTTGCCGGACTTTCCGGCAGGGAGACGATTCTTGATCTTTACAGCGGGACAGGCACGATACCTGTATTCCTTTCGGCTGATGCGGGTCTGATCACAGGTCTTGAGATTGTTGAAAGCGCAGTTTCCGATGCGAAAAAAAACTGCATGGCAAATGGTATTTCAAACTGCACGTTTGTTCTCGGAGATATCAGGGAGAGCCTTTCAAAAATCAGTAAAAAACCCGATGTCGTTATTGTTGATCCTCCGAGAGCAGGAATGCACAAGGATGTTGTAAAGCAGGTAGCAGAGATGGCTCCTGAAAGGATAGTATATGTTTCCTGCAATCCGGCGACTCTGGCGCGGGATGTTTTCCTGCTGAAGGAATCCTATGAAGTTACAGAAGTTCAGCCAGTCGATATGTTTCCGCATACCTGGCATATAGAATCCGTAGCAAGGCTCGAAAAAAGGCGATAATTGTAAAACATTTGTAAAACCACTGAAATTCCTTTGCAATTCAGCCGTTTTATCGTGTAAGGCGGTGCAGGGTATTCCTGAAATCAAAGGAGTTGTTGGATGGATTTTCCAGAGCTTAAAATCGGTGATCTGGTAAGCCGTATTCCTATCATCCAGGGGGGGATGGGAGTCGGCATTTCATTGGCCGGGCTGGCTTCTGCGGTTGCCAATGAAGGCGGTATGGGTGTGATTGCAGCTGCCATGATCGGCATCGATGAGCCTGATGTTACAGTCAATCCCACAGAAGCCAATATCAGAGCCCTTAAACGGGAGATACGGAAAGCGAGGAAATTGACAGACGGGATTATCGGGGTGAACATCATGGTTGCCATGACCCACTATGCCGACCTTGTCAGGGCATCCATAGAAGAGGCGGTCGATATCATTATTTCAGGCGCCGGACTTCCGATGGATTTACCCGGATACATCATAAACGGCGCTAAAACAAAACTGGTGCCTATTGTCTCTTCGGGCCGCGCAGCCAGGCTGATCTGTCGGAAATGGCTGGCGAAGTATAATTATCTCCCGGATGCTTTTGTGGTAGAGGGGCCCAAAGCGGGCGGACACCTCGGTTTGAAAAAGGAGCAGATAGACGATCCGGATTATGCTCTTGATAAATTGGTCAAAGAAGTTATTGAAACAGTAAAATCGATTGCATCGGAGCGCAACACAACCATACCTGTTATTGCTGCGGGCGGTATCTTTACCGGTGCGGATATTCATGAAATGCTGAATCTCGGAGCGGCAGGTGTCCAGATGGGAACGCGGTTTGTGGCAACTCATGAATGCGATGCAGACCCCGGGTTCAAACAGACTTATCTTGATGCCAAAAAAGAAGACCTTGTCATCATAAAAAGCCCGGTAGGGCTTCCAGGCCGCGCAGTACGCAACCGGTTTCTGGATGAGGTTGAAAACGGCAATAAAAAACCCTTCAAATGTCCATACCAGTGCGTTAAAACATGCGACCCGACCAGAAGTCCGTATTGCATAGCCCTTGCCCTTGCAGGCGCTAAAAAAGGCAAATTTAAAAACGGATTTGCCTTTGCAGGCGCCAATGCTTACAGGATCAATGAGATAATCTCCGTAAAAGAGCTGATCCGGTCTTTGCAGATGGAGTTTTCACAATCCTGTTTCTGATGAATTCTAATATCAATTCTTATTTCCCGCCGTATATAAAAAATCATTTCCTTAATTTCTATTTGTTTTTATTTGATATATTTTGAAATATATGGTTTACCATAAGAATATATAATTTTTAATAAGCTGTTTTTAAAGAATTGAACAAATAAATCCAGAAAGATTTTATCTGTTTCCCTGTTTTTGATAAATCTGAGACTTTTATTGATTGTAATTGAATACAGATCAAACCCGGAAAATGCAGCAAAGAAGCAGGAATGCTGGGATGAGCCATGATTATCAAATATTTGCTTCCTAAATCGCCTCCTGTCGTTTATGAATCCAAAGGGGATTCGGTCGTATTCGGCAGGGCGTCCGACACGGAAAACCATGTGGATGTTAATCTGGAAAAAGATGAATATATTTCACACCTGCATGCACGTCTTTATTTTGACGGAAACGACTACTGGATAGAGGATCTGGGCAGTACCAACGGAACGTGGGTAAACGGAGAAATATTAAAAAATAAGAAGAAACTGAGCAACGATGATGTGATTCAGGTCGGCTGGACAATCATTTTTATTCAGAAGAAAGAAGAACCTGTAAAAGAACGGAAAAGAGAGATTGCACGCGGAGAAAATGTCAAACCCGCAACTGCGGTGAAACAAAAGCAGTCGGGTTTCAAGAAAATCATTCCGTCAAGCCAGCCTGCAAGCGAATTGACGATCATCAACCCCGAGATTTCAAGCATTCCTGCTTCATTCGATACCAGTCCCGATATCCTTGATAAACTGGATTTGCGTTCCGGGACTGCGGATAAAAGCATTAAACCGGTTGAAGATGAAAGCTGCGGAATTTCGGATTCCATTCCGGAAGGTGAGATTTTCAAAGAGGATGAGATAACTGAAAGATCTCTTCTATTTACCAAGGCTACAAAGAACGAGTTGCTGATAAAAACCTGGCAGCAATTGAAAGCCTATAATGATCTCAGCAATATGCTGGGTGCGGCGGGCTATTTCGAGAATATCATAGACACCCTTGTAAATAATTTGCGGAAATCCATACCTAATGCTCTCAGAGGTGCAATCCTTTTGCCTGATAAAAAGGGTGAACTTCTCCTTAAGGCACACTGGCCAACAGGAAATCATTCTGTGAGCATGACGCTTGTAAAGCGTGCCTTTGATTCCTGTGAGCCCTTTTTATGGGCAATTCCTAAAGAAAAATCGATTGATGACGAAACCCCTCACAGCATAGTCTGTTTCAATGTGCAGTCGGCCATTTATGTTCCACTGCTGTTCGGCAGGGAAGCGATTGGGGTGATGTACGTTGATAATTTATATACAAGAGATGCTTTTTCATCCACCGATTTTGAGATTATGAGGGCAATAGGAAATCAGGTTGCCGTTCTGATTAAGGATCGTTTTTTGCCTAAGGAGAGACATAAGGAAGAAGTATTCAAACTGAGTCTTTCCAGACAGTTTTCTCCTGAAATGGCCGAATATGTTTCCGGAGACGGCAGGCGTCAGAGGATAGGCGGGGAACGGGTCGATCCGGTTACAATACTTGTTTCCGATGTCAGGAGTTTTACCCAGATGAGCGCAAAAATGGAGCCGGATGATGTTGTGCGAATGCTGAATGAAATGTTCGATGCCTTTGTTCCGATAATATTTGAACACAACGGGATCATAGATAAATTTGTCGGAGACTCGGTGCTTGCGGTTTTCGGAAGCCCGAAACCGGACGACCAGCAGTGGAGGAAAGCTCTGCTTGCTTCGTTTGAAATGCAGAAGGCAGTCCAGAAAATAGGGGAAGGAAGGGCTGTACGCCGCCTGCCTGTATTTAACGTGGGTATCAGCATTCATACCGGCGAGGTTATCCACGGGTTAATCGGATCCGCAAAAAGAATGGAATTTACTGTGATAGGAGATACGGTAAACCAGGCATCAAGATATTGTGACGGAGCAGGCCCAGGAGAAATAATTATAAGCAAGAGCGTTTATGAGCATGTATACCGAATGGCTGATGTAGTTTCCAAAACCATTAAAACAAAACATCCCGACAGGGAACCCGATCTTGAAGCATATGTTGTTACGGCGCTCAAATAAACTGTACACTGACATGAAGAAAATTGTTATCAGGCGGTGCTGATGAATAATATTAGAACAGCGAAATACTTATTGTTGTCTCTTTCAGTGATTATCTCTCTACTTATTATATTACCCGCCGCGTCTGGAAATCCTGCCGGAAGCGTAACCATCAATTATGTTGAAGCATTAAATTCCGCCGATCAAAGTTCAAACCAGGTCGGCATTTATGTAACTATTTCAGGGGATGATGAAAATCCAGTTTCCGGTCTGCCGGTTCAGGGATTTAAAATACTGGAGGACGGCAGACCTGTGGAAAATATACAGGTTTCTCAAACAAATGAGCCTGTGGCGGTTGTGCTTGTCATAGATACAAGCGGGAGCATGCTGGCAAAAGATAAATCCGGCATGACATCCATTGACGCGGTTAAAAACGCCGCCGTTAATTTCATGTCTTTATTGAACAAGAATGACAGGATTGCGATTTTCAGTTTCAATAAAGAACCGGTGCTTGAAATGGATTTTTCAGAAGATCATGCGGCTGCGGTTAATACAATAAATTCTTTAAAAGCCGTTCCTAATGCATCTACATGCCTTTATGACACTGCCTATGAGTCGGTTAAAAAGGCCGCTGAAATTCCAAAAGGAAGAAGGGCAATCATCCTGCTTACGGACGGGAAGGACGAAAAAGCCGGGCAACCCTGCAGTACATACAGCGCAAATGATGTAATTGATGCGGCATCCACAAAAACGATCAGAGTGCCTGTTTACACTATCGGCGCAGGCAAGGAAGTGGATGTAAGGGAATTAGGCCGGATTTCAAAACTGACCGGCGGGCGGAATCTTATAGCGGATTCAAATGCGGATTTTACCCCGTTTTATAAAACCATTGCGAGCCAGTTAAAGAACCAGTATGCAATAAGGTATAACACGCAGGCAGCGAGCGGAGAGCACAGCCTGGTTGTAAAAATCCAGCATGAAAACCTTTTATGTCAGGATGAGAAAAGTTTTTGGGCGCCGCCTGTTTCTGCTCTCAAACAACCCTTTCAGTCTTCCGGCTCCAAGGCTGAGGATGGAGGGCGGTTTCCGTATATAACGGCGATAATAATTGTTTTTCTGGCATTAATAACAGGTGTTTGTGGGATAGTGCTTATAAAACGGAAAAAAGTTCCCCGAAAGCCGGGAGATGAAAAATCGGTATGTGTTGAAGAAAAAAAAGAATCATTTAAACGGATTCAGCCTGAGATTTCAAAAGATGAGGGAGAAGAGACGGTTTTCATGGAGGAGGATTCGGAACCCAAATCATCGCCTTTCCCAACGGCTATTCTGAAAGTGGTTCAAAGCCAGGCACTGAAACCCGGCACAACATTTGAGCTCTGCGGATGCGTAACAGTCGGCCGCACAAATGTTAATGATATCGATATCCCCGATAAATCCATATCCAGAAAACACGGAGAGATATATTTTCAGGGAGATTCGTATTATATCCGCGACCTTGGAAGCCGGCAGGGTATAAAAGTTGATGAAATAAAAGTGACCGGCAGCGGATCAGTATTAAATGATGAAGCAAGGATCAAACTCGGCCCGAAAACAATACTCGAATTCAGTTGCAAAGGATTAAAAAAAGTATCCGATCCTGAAAGCAAGACAAAAATATACAATTCTTAACAATGATCAGCAGATAAAAATTTCCGCCGGCACTCTGCTTATCAGCCGCGCTCCTGTTTCCGTTACCGTAAACACGCTTTCAATGCCTGCTGCAAATTCGTTCCGGAATACCATTTTGGGCTCCAGCGCAAAGACCATTCCCGTTTGCAAATGCTCTTTCCCGTCTCTTGCAATGACAGGCTGCTCTACCAGCTCTAATCCAATCCCATGTCCGATAAAGGAAACCTTGAGCCCCTGCGGCCCCAGAAAATATTCGGCATAGCCCAGCGATTCGGCCAGCGATTCAGCGTGCCGGAAGAGTTCGCCCGCGGTAATTCCCGGCTTTACCTTTTCCAGAACTGAGTCATGAATTTGTATGGCAGCCCGGCAGGCATTCAAAGCCTTATCAGGCATGGAACCGATTGCAAACATTCTGGTTTCATCCATATGGTATCCGTTTAAAACAGATCCCAGATCAACCATAACGGGTTCATCCGGCGCCAGCAGCTTGCTTCCGGCTCCGCAGGGAAATGCAACAGAAGTTCCTTCACCGCTTGCCGGAGAATCAAGGAGCCCGACCAGACCGCCGCTTCCGCCGCTTAAGACGTGCCAGGGATATCCTTCGGTAAGATAATCCCGGACCCTGAGTCCGGCGCCGTGACCCAGCCTGCGGGCAAAGGTTTCATACATGCCGGCAAATTCCATCTCGGTCAGGCCCGGGCGGATAATCGTTTTCATATATTCAAAAGTCCGGCCCGACATTTCGGCTGTCCTCTCCATCTGTTCTATCTCCCAGCCCGACTTTATCATCCTTACGTCAAGGATCGAGGGAGAGCCGTCAACGAAATCCCTTGCAGGAAAGAGACTCCTGTAAAAATTGAATGTTTTTACTGGTATTACATCAAACTCAAACGCCAATACATCCGGAAAACGTCCGTAAAAATCGGAAATATGGCCGGGAACTTCCTTTATAGAATTTATCCCGATAATGTTTTTTAAAGGAGATTCTTTCTGCGCCCGAGGCAGATATCGCCTGATGAACAGCACCGGCTCCCCTTCGGCAGGTATAAAAAGAAAACCATTCTGGGCGGTGCCTGAAAAATAGAGCAGGTCAACCCGCTGAACGATAATAAGACCGTCGATCCGGTTTTGTTTCAATTCCTTCCGGATGTTCAATATGCGCCGCGTAATCTCCTCTGAAGGAATTATGAATGGTTTTTCTCCTGTTAATCCTGTCATTTCTGTTGATGGAATCATAATATTATTGATAATACAACAACCAGATATTTATTCAAGAGGAACCGGATTTCTTTTTTCTTGACATTTTTACCGGCTGAATTTACTAATTACATTGTAGTTAGATTATAGCTTGCTGGTTCCAAAAAACCGATTGTCGGATTGCATACAGCATAAAAAACACACTGTAACGAAGGAAACAATACATGACTCTCAAACTTTCTGATATCGTAGTAATAAGCGCAGTCAGAACCCCGATGGGACGCTTCGGCGGAACCCTGAAAGATGTCCCTTCATTTGACCTCGGCGCCACAGCAATAAAAGAGGCTCTCAAAAGAGCCGGCATCAGCGGCGGCGATGTTTCAGAAGTTATATACGGCTCATGCCGCCAGGCCGGAAACGGCCCGAACCCGTCCCGCACCGCAAGCATCCGCGCCGGAATACCGAAAGAAATCTCTACAAATACAATCAATATGGCCTGCCCTTCAGGCATGAAAACAGTTCACCTTGCAACTGAGGCTCTTCGCCTTGCTGAAAGCGAAATTGTCGTTGCAGGCGGAATGGATTCGATGAGCACAATCCCCTACCTGTTAAAAGGCGTCAGATGGAAAGGCTTCCAGATGGGACCAAAGACCATCGAGGACGGCTGGAGCGATTCCATAGATCCTCTTACCGGACAGGGAATGGGCGATACAGCAGAGAATCTGGTTGAAAAATATTCATTGAAGCGTGAAGATTTAGACCAGTTTGCGGTTGAAAGTCACCTGAAAGCTTCGAAAGCCCAAAAGGGAGGATTCTTTGATGAAGAGATCGTTTCTGTAATAGTGCCTCCCGCAAGTAAAAAAGAGACCGAGCTGGTACTTTCAAAAGATGAAACCATAAGACATGACGCCGACCTGGGCAAAATGTCCGGATTGCCCCCGGCATTCAGAAAAGGGGGCTCTGTCACGGCAGGAAACTCATGCGGGTTAAGCGACGGCGCCTGCGCTGTAGTTGTGACGACGCGGGAAAAAGCCCTTGCGATAGGAGCAAAACCTCTCTTCTCTTTCGTAAGCTTCGCCCAGGCCGCCGTGGAGCCTTCGACAATGGGAGAAGGACCGGGCATAGTAATACCCATGGCTTTAAAGAACGCGGGCATGGCCCTTTCAAATATCGATCTTTTTGAGGTAAATGAAGCTTTTGCGTCGCAGGTTTTAACCAACGTGCAAACTCTCGGACTGGACCGGGATAAGCTGAATATACATGGGGGGGCAATTGCTCTCGGTCATCCGACAGGCATCAGCGGCTGCCGAATACTCGTTACCGGCTATTATGCCCTCAAGACAATAAACAGGGAATTCCTCTGCGCCGCCATATGCGGAGGCGGAGGAGTTACAACATCGATGATTATAAAACGTGAAAATTAATGATGTCGTAAAAAGTCGAAATATGCTCACTTAATGAGCTTTTTGGGGATTTTTAAATGACTTCGCTAAATCATCCGCCAGAATTATGGCGGGTGATTTTTAACGCTCAGTTCTTTAAAAATCTATTTCCCAAAAATCTCAAATCCGTTCGCATATGACTTTTTACGAGTCTATCAAAATTAATGGTTTCGTAAAAACAGAAGATTTCTTGAAAAGATAAGGATGTATTAGTTCAGCCACAAAGACACTAAAACACCAAGATTATGATATAATTAGGGTGTTAGACTGAAGTCTCCGCAGTAGGCGGATAAAATACATATCATTCTTTGTGGCTTAGTGACTTGGTGGCTGAACTATTACGAAAGGATTAAAAATGCCTGAATATAAATTCATCAAATTTGAGATACGGGAAGGTGTCGCAAATATTATATTTGACCGTCCTAAACACAATGTTTTCAACATCGAAATGTTAAATGAGCTCAATTCTGTCCTTGAAGGTCTCACGAAAGATGCTGAAATAAAATGCGTTGTTTTCAGGGCTGAAGGTCCAAGCTGGTGCGCCGGAGTCGATGTAGGCGACCACAAGCCCGAACTTGTGGATCAAATGATCTCGACATTCAACCGGGTATTCGAACTTACAGACAGGATTGAAGTTCCGACAATAGCTGCCGTACAGGGCGCATGCCTCGGGGGCGGAATGGAAGCAGCCATAGCCTGCGACATTATTGTTGCCTCAAAAAAGGCTGTTTTCGGACAGCCGGAAATTAAGCTCGGCTTTTTTCCCCCTTATGCCGCAATCCGTCTTCCTCAGTTGGTCGGTCCGGCTAAAGCCATTGAAATCTGCACAACAGGAAAAATCTATACCGCAGACGATGCGAGGATGATGGGGTTTGTTTCACGGGTGGCGGAAGATGATAAGTTTGCATCTGAAGTTGATTCTTATGTAAAGGAAATATGCGCATGCAGTCCTCTTATAATCAGGCTTAACAAAAGAGCCGTAAAGCAGAATATGGGGAAGGATTTTTCCAGATCGATTAATGACGTGAGCGATCTTTTTCTCAACACGCTGATGAAAACCGAAGATACGCTTGAAGGCATCAAAAGTTTCTATGAAAAGCGAAAACCGGCATGGAAGAACAGGTAGCAGCAGGCCGGGCAGAAGCGAGATGTAATTTGAAATCTGAAATTTGAAATTTGAAATCTGCATCAGGAGGCAAAATGTCCCAGTCAAAAAAAACAATAACCAAAATCGGAGTCGTGGGAGCAGGCAACATGGGAAGCGGCATAGCCCAGAAGTTAGCCCAGGAAGGCATAAATGTCGTAATGCTCGATGTAAAGGAAGAATTTGTAAGCCGCGGCCTGTCGAACATAAAAAAAATCCTTGAGGAAGGAATTGAACGCAAGCTCTTTACTCCTGCAAAGGTTCAGGAAATTCTTTCCCGTATTACAGCAACAACAGATCTTAATGCTCTTGCGGATGCAGATATTGTGATCGAGGCCGTTTTTGAAGACAAGGAGGTAAAATCGGAACTCTTCCGAAAACTGGACAAAATCTGTTCTCCTGAAACAATCCTTGCCACGAACACTTCCAGTTTTTATGTTAAAGAGTTTGCGGAAAAGATATCCCGCCCCGACCGTTTTGTAGGCCTTCATTATTTTTATCATCCTGCAAAAAACCGCCTGCTGGAAGTGATACCGCATGACAAGACAAGCAGGGAGACGATAGAGAAATCAATCCTTGCCGCAAAGCTTCACGGTAAAACGGCTATTGTCGTAAAAGACACACCCGGTTTCGCCGTAAACCGTTTCTTTGTTCCATTTTTAAACGAAGCCGCCCGCATGCTCGAAGAGAATATCGCAAATATTCCCACGATAGAGGAGGCCGGCAAAAAGGCTTTCAGAATGGGCATGGGAGCGTTTGAACTCATGAATGTAACAGGGATACCCATAGCGGTGCATGCATCAAATACTCTCGGAAACGAACTTGGGCGCTTCTATGCCACATCCCCGATGTTGAAGTCCCAGATGGACAAAAAGGTAAACTGGGACCTTTCCGGTAAAATTGACGAATCGAAAATCGAGGCTGTTATCGACCGATTTTACGGAGTTTGCCTCGGCGTGGCCGCAGCCCTTGTCGATGAAGGCGTCGCAACAATGGAGGATACGGACAGGGGCGCAAAGATAGGCCTTCGCTGGGCTATGGGCCCTTTTGAAATAATGAATAAGATCGGAATAGATAAAACATACTCCCTTGTCTCTGCCATCACGCGGAAATACCCCGACTTTAAAATGGCCGGCATCCTTGAAAAACAGAAAAAGGCTGGGAAACCATTTTCTTTCAGCTATGTCGACCTGGAAGAAAAAGGCAAAATAGCCTATATCACCATAAACAGGCCTGAAGCGATGAATTCCCTGAATGAAGCTGTCTTTGCCCAGCTTGACGACCGCTTTTCAAAGGCTGAAAAGAATCCTGAAATAATAGCAATTGTTTTCATGGGCGCCGGCAAGGCTTTCGTGGCCGGAGCCGATATCCGCTATTTCGTTGAAAAAATCAAAGCCGGCAGAATTCCCGATATAGTGAATTTTACAAGAAAAGGGCATGAGCTTTTCTTAAGGATCGAAAATTCAAAAAAACTTACAATAGCTCTTCTGGACGGATTATCGCTTGGCGGCGGAAGCGAACTTGCTCTTTCCTGCCAGGCAATCATAGCAACGAAGGCAGGTTCGATGGCCTTCCCCGAAACTGGAATCGGAATATATCCCGGCCTTGGGGGGATGCTTCGCTTTGCCCTGCATGCGGGACCCGAACTTGCCAAGTACTACGTATTTACCGGCGCAACCATCAGCGTAAAAGATGCTTTCGAGCTTGGAATCGTTTCCGAAATTGCCGAGCCGGCAGATATCGATCAGGCTGTTGAAAAGCTTATCTCAAAGGGCAGACCCGACAAATACAAAAAACGTGAAATCCCAGCACGCTTTAAGGAGACGGCTCTTCTCTGCAGCCCCGGGAATATTTCAAAGCTGTTGTCCGGCAAACAGCCTGAAGGAGTAAACAGCGAGTTTGCCGCAAAAACTCTTAAGGTCATAGGCTATAAGGCTCCTCTTGCTTTGAAGATTTCAAACGAAATAATCGACCGGCAGGCCGGAAAGCCTGTTGCCGAGGCAATTGAAATAGAGCTTTCACGACTGCAGGAATCATTCTCCACAGGCGATGCCCTGGAAGGGCTCTCCTCGCTCGGGCGCAAACGGCCTGAGTTTAAGGGTAAATAGCAACAATTGAAGCATAAAGAGAAAATCTTAAACGAAGGCTGGGAAAAACGATCAACAAACGACGAACCCCGGCTTTCAGAGCTTGTTAAAATGTACGAAGAGATCGGCTTTGAAGTGCTTTTAGAACCCTTTGAACCTGATAAGGAACCGGGTTGTTCCGAGTGCATGAAAATTTCACCACAATTGTATCAAACAATCTATACGCGTAAAAGCTGAGTTTATACCGCTTTGCGGCAACCTGTTTCCGACGAGCTTCAAAGACGACTACGCCGGAAGATTTGAACAGCGATTCATATTTGTGAAGTTGCACCATGAAT
>JAUYEO010000360.1 GCA_030689795.1 Desulfobacterales bacterium
TTAAAGAACTGAGCGTTAAAAATCACAAGCTGTTTGAGGGCTTTAGCCCGAGTTCTTGTGATTTAGCGAAGTCATTTAAAAATCCCCAAAAAGCTCATTAAGAGAGCATATTTGGACTTTTTACGAAACCATCAAAATTGAAAGGAGATTGAATTAATGTCGGTTGAAAATAAAGTCAAAAAAATTATTGCTGAAAAACTGGGTGTTGAAATTGAAAAAGTTGTTTCTGAAGCTTCATTTGTTGATGATCTCGGCGCCGATTCCCTTGATCTGGTTGAACTGATAATGTCCATGGAAGAAGAGTTCGAAATGGATATTTCAGATGATGATGCCGAAAAGCTTGTTACAGTCAAAGATGTAATTGATTATATAAATGCTCATTAAAACATGTCTGATATTTGAAGTGGTTGTAAAAAGGAGACTGCCGCGGGCGGATTATATCATTTATAATAAGGAGGAATAGTTGAGCAGGCGTGTGGTTATAACGGGAGTCGGGCTGGTTACGCCTCTTGGAATCGGCGTTAAAGAGACCTGGTCGGCCTTATGTGCCGGAGTGTCGGGAATTACTGAGATAACAAGGTTTGATACCACCGGCTTTAACACAAAAATTGCCGGTGAAGTCAAGGGGTTCAGACCCGAAGATTTTATGTCAAAAAAGGATGCGCAGCGCTCAGAACTCTTTATCGCCTATTCCGTTGCTGCGGCCCGCATGGCTATTGAGGATTCCGGTTTTGTAATTGACACCTCAAATTATGACAGGGTTGGCGTCATAACCGGATGCGGCCTTGGTGGACTGGGATTGATGGAAAAAACAATTCTTGATATAGACCGGAAAGGTCCGGGGCGTGTAAGCCCCTTTTTTATTCCTCTCATGATCGGGAACATGGCTCCGGGAATGATTTCGATTCTTTTCGGTGCAAAGGGTCCCAATATATCGATTGCAACAGCCTGTGCTGCTGGAACACATGCTATCGGAGAATCATTCAGGGCGATTAAAAACGGAAACGCTGATGCTATGATAACTGGAGGCGTTGAGGCTGTCATAACCTCAACCTGCATAGCAGGTTTCAGCGCCATGAAAGCTCTTTCGACCCGTAATGACGAGCCTCAAAAGGCATCACGCCCTTTTGACAGGGATCGTGATGGTTTTGTTGTGGGAGAGGGAAGCGGTATCCTTATCCTGGAAACACTGTCCGGGGCGCTTGAAAGGGGAGCGCATATTTATGCGGAAGTGTGCGGATACGGAATGACGGGGGACGGGTACCATATGACAGCGCCTCCCCCTGACGGAGAAGGCGCGGCAAGATGCATGAAATCGGCGCTTGAAGACGCCGGAATAACATCGGGGAGAGTTGATTACATAAATGCGCATGGCACATCGACCCAGCTTAATGATTTGTATGAAACAAGAGCAATTAAATCCGTTTTCGGAGATAAGGCTCATACTATACCAATAAGCTCAACGAAATCGATGACCGGACATCTGCTGGGCGGCGCCGGGGGTATCGAGACCGTTTTTACTGCTCTTGCAATTCATGACGGCATAATACCGCCGACTATAAATCTGAACAATCCTGCCGAAGAGTGCGATCTTGATTATGTTCCAAATGTGGCCCGAAAGGCAGATGTGGAAACAGCGATGACCAACTCTTTTGGTTTCGGAGGCACAAATGCCGCTCTTGTTCTAAAAAAATATCACTCCTGATATTATGAAACCTCATTATGGGGATCGGAGAAGGCGGAAATTTTGTGCCGGATGAATATAGAAAAGTTCACACAGATACTTAAATCGGAGGACTCTTATTCAAGTCCTCGGAAAAAACTGGTATTGGCTGAAATACTGCCCGGATGGCCTACTTTTGTCTATTATGTCATGCTTGCCGATCATATTCTAAGAGACAGCCTGATGGCCCGTTTGGGTAAATATGACCAGGAGAGATGGAGGCGGTCCTCTTTTGAGATAGTTAAAATTATAGAATCAGCGGGAGGAAGGCTGAATGTGTCAGGTCTTACTCATGTTTCTGAAAATAAGGGACCTGTCGTGTATGTTTCAAACCATATGAGCATGATAGATACCTTTATCATACCTTCCATTCTCCTTTCGTTCAACAAATTGACATTTGTGGCAAAGGAAGAACTTCTTGATTATCCGGTTTTAGGATCTATAATGAAAGCCATCAAACCAATAACAGTATCCAGAAAAAGTCCGAGGGAAGATCTTTTTAAAGTCCTTTCAGAAGGAGAAGAATACATAAAAATGGGTTATTCTGTGGTAATATTTCCCCAGGCTACAAGGAGCGCCGTTTTCAATCCGGCTTTTTTCAATTCTCTGGGTGTAAAGCTTGCTCGAAGGGCGGGTGTGCCTGTTATCCCTGTTGCTCTTAAGACCGATTTTCAGGGAAACGGGAGGCTGATCAAGGATATGGGGCCGGTTGATCCGGATAAAACAATTTTCGTCGAATTCGGAAAGCCCCTTGAGGTAAAAAGCAATGGCAGCGAAACCCACAGAATAATCGTCGAATTTATCGTCAATAACCTGAAAAAATGGGGTGGTGCGGTCGAAGAAGGATATGTATGAGAATAAGGATCTTTGTGACAGGCGGGACCTTCGACAAGGAATATAATGAACTTAACGGAGAGCTGTTTTTTAAGGAAACACATCTTTATGAAATGCTGAAACTGGGGCGATGCAGGCTGGAGTTTGATATAACAACCCTGATGATGATCGACAGCCTTGATATGGCGGATTCAGACAGGAATATGATCCTTGAGAACTGCATCAGGGCAAATGAGAATAAAATAGTTATAACCCATGGAACCGATACGATGGTTGAAACTGCAAGAGTCATTGCAGATTCTGTTAAAGACAAAACAATTGTTCTGACGGGAGCAATGATACCTTACAAATTCGGAAGTTCGGACGGGTTGTTTAATTTGGGAAGCGCTCTTGCTTTTGTCCAGACCCTTCCGCATGGTGTTTATATAGCAATGAACGGGAAGTATTTTAACTGGGACAATGTGAGAAAAAATAAAAAGACGGGAGTATTTGAAGAGAGCAAATTATGATGAACTCGTAAAAAGTCCAAAATCCCGCTTCGCCTTTTGCTTTTCCTCTTATTTCAGACATTGATCTGCGCTTCATCCCTCACGCTTTTCCCATACTCCCGGTATTATGATATTGCAGAATTTGCACCTGTTTCCGG
>JAUYEO010000361.1 GCA_030689795.1 Desulfobacterales bacterium
TTAAAGAACTGAGCGTTAAAAATCACAAGCTGTTTGAGGGCTTTAGCCCGAGTTCTTGTGATTTAGCGAAGTCATTTAAAAATCCCCAAAAAGCTCATTAAGAGAGCATATTTGGACTTTTTACGAAACCATCAAAATTGATTAACGAATCGTGCAATTGTTGCACTTACAATATCAACCAGACAGATTTTACCGGGAGTTAGACCATGAAACCTTATTTTGAAAAAATGCCTGATTTTGGCAGAGGACTTTCAGATGGCCAGAAAAAAAGCAGCAAGGAGAATGTTACACAAATAAAAGAAGTTGAAAACCAGGTGAAGGCAGAGGTTGAAAAGGTAAAAAATGCCGGCATGTCAACCGAAAAAATAAATGAAAGAGGCGAGATGACCGTCTGGCAAAGGCTCGCGTACCTGGTTGATCCGGGAACCTGGTGCCCTTTGCACACCATTTTCAATCCCACGAATAATCCTGAAGGAACAACCAATGTTATTGACGGTCTAGGAAAAATATCAGGCAAATGGGCTGTTATCATCGGTTTTGACAACAAGGTCATGGCCGGGGCCTGGCTTCCTGGGCAGGCCGAAAATGTGCTTCGGGCAACAGATTTGGCCAAAAGACTGCATATCCCTCTCATCTGGCTTGTAAACTGCAGTGGTGTCAAATTGCCCGAACAGGAAAAATTTTATGGAAGCCGTCGGGGATCGGGAACAACATTTTTCAGGCATGCCGAACTTGAAATAATGGGAATTCCGATTTTAGCCGGTATATACGGCACCAATCCTGCGGGTGGCGGCTACCAGGCAATAAGCCCCACGGTTTTGTTTGCCCATAAAAACTGCAATATAGCGGTCGGCGGCGGCGGCATTTTAAGCGGGATGTCTCCCAAAGGACACTTTGATCTGGAAGGCGCGGAAATGCTTATTTCCTCTGCAAAGCAGTTCAAGGCCAAACCTCCGGGATCTGTTGAGGTTCATTACGATGCAACGGGCTTCTTCAGATATGTTTATGAAGAAGAGACCGGCGTTCTTGACGGCCTTAAAGACTACATGAAAGATATGCCTGGATACAATCCGAAGTTTTTCAGGGTTGCTGAACCCAAATCTCCCAAATTTCCCACCGATGAACTTTATTATCTGCTTCCTTTCAATCAGAAGAGGACCTATGATTTAAAAGATATTCTGTCCCGTTTAGTTGACGGCAGCGAGCACATGGAGTACCGGCCTGATTACGGGCCCGAGATTTATACAGGCTTGTGTAAACTGGATGGTTTTGTGGTCGGTTGTATCGGAAATAACCAGGGTCTTCTTAAAGAAAACTATCCCGAATATGCGACTTACCCGGGAATCGGCGGAAAACTTTACAGGCAGGGCCTTATCAAGATGAATGAATTTGTCACATTATGCGGACGTGACAGGATTCCCATTATATGGTTCCAGGATACTTCCGGAATTGATGTCGGCGATATAGCGGAAAAAGCCGAGCTTCTCGGACTTGGCCAGTCTCTCATTTATTCCATACAGCAGACGGAAGTTCCGCAGCTTCTAGTTGTCCTGAGAAAAGGCTCTGCGGCGGCTCATTACATCATGGGAGGTCCGACCGCAAACAGGCACAATGCTTTTACAGTCGGCGTAGCCACGACGGAGATTTACGTTATGCACGGAGAGACAGCCGCAGCGGCTTCTTATTCGCGCAGGCTGGTAAAGGAAAAAGCTGCCGGAAAGCCTCTTGAGCCCATAATCGACAGCATGAACAAGCTGGCACAGGAATATTATGATTATTCCAGGCCTGCATATTGCGCAAAACACGGTCTTGTTGATGAAGTGGTCAATTTATCGGATTTAAGAAAATATCTTGTTGCCTTCACTGGCGCCTCTTACCAGAATCCAAGATCAATCTGCCCGCAACACCAGATGCTTACTCCAAGGTCTATCAAAGGATAGAAACTTCAACATGTGCGGCCTTTATCAAAAGGCCGCACACCTTACCCCCTTCATCAGGTTACGCCCTCTTCTGTGCGATATCCCGGCTCTCCCTCATATATCAGTGTGCGCGTCCTTTGTGCGATGCTTTCAGGATCGACCTCTATTTTGGCAACGCCCGACTTCATTGCAGCGCGCGCAACTGCGGCTGCGACTGCCGGGGGAACCTTAAAATCCATTCCTCTGGGAATTATATACTCGGGACGGAGCTCTTTGTCTGAAACAAGCTCCGCTATCGTCCTTGCAGCCGCTATCTTCATCTCCTCATTAATTATCCTGGCCCGGACATCAAGCGCCCCTCTGAATACTCCGGGGAAAACAAGAGAATTATTGACCTGATTCGGAAAATCGGATCTCCCTGTGGCAACAATAAATGCTCCGGCTTCTTTTGCGGCATCAGGAAGTATTTCAGGCGTCGGATTCGCAAGCGCAAATATCACCGGTGCTTCAGCCATTGTTGAGACCATGGCCTTTGACAGGGCGCCTGCAACGGAAAGTCCTATGAAGACGTCGCATCCCTTCACGGCGTCTGCAATATCCCCGGTTATTTTTTCAGGATTTGTCTGCTGAGCCATCTCTTCCTTGATCCAGTTCATCCCGTCGGTTCTCCCGGCATATATCGCTCCTCTCGTGTCGCAGAGGATAATCTGCTTTATTCCGATCTCCATTATCAGCTTGCAGACGGCGATGGCTGCGGCCCCCACCCCGTTTATCACAACCCTGACATCCTCGGTTTTTTTCCCGGATATCTTCAGAGAATTGAGCAATGCCGCCGTGACGACAATGGCCGTTCCGTGCTGATCATCGTGAAACACCGGAATATCCAGCTCCTCCCTGAGACGCCTTTCTATATAAAAGCAGCGGGGCGCCGATATATCTTCAAGATTTATTCCTCCGAAAGTCGGACTCATCCTCTTCACAATCTCTACAATCTTGTCGGCCTCCTGGGTGCAGAGGCAGATAGGAAAAGCTTCTACTCCAGCAAAAGTCTGGAAAAGAATGGCTTTGCCTTCCATAACGGGCATCGCGGCCCTCGGTCCTATATTCCCAAGGCCCAGGACGGCGCTCCCATCCGTGACGATTGCGACCAGGTTCCCCTTGGCGGTATAATCGTATACCGTCTCGGGATTTTCCCGTATCATCCGCGCCGGAACTTCGGCAAGCGGAGGCATGTAAAACTGGCTGAGAATGTAATTATCCTTGATCGCTATCTTGCTCCTTATCTGAAGAACGCCGCGATACCGTCTGTGAAGATCCATCGACTCTTCCGCAATCGACTGCTTCTTTTGAGCAGGCGGCTGAATCGGCCACTGCCCTTCATAAACATATCTGCGTGTCATATCCGCGACCGTGGCCGGATCGACATCCCCTCTGGCTTCCCCGGTTTGAATAGCAGCCTGAGCGACCGCCTGGGCGATTCTGGGAGCGACACTGAAATCAAATATCCTTGGCATGACATGCTCCGGAGCCAGTTCATCCGATCCTACGCAGTCAGCCAGAGCCTGGGCGGCCGAAAGGGCCATCGTATCATTTATTTTGCCGGCTCTTGTTTCGAGGATTCCCCTGAAAAAACCGGGAAAAATCATTGCGACATCCGACTGATTCGGAAAATCGGCCCTGTTGAACACCATCACTTTTGCTCCGGCCTGCCTTGCTTCATCGGGCATGATTTCAGGATTAGGCGTTGAAAGCGCAAAAACAACCGGATCCTTTGACATGGATCTCACCATCTCCCCGTCAAGAACATTTCCCGACGAAAGACCTATAAAAACATCCGCGCCCTTCAAAGCCTGCCCGAGCGTTCCTGTCATTTTATCAGGATTCGTTTTCTGCACAATTTCCCACTTGGCCCAGTTCATTCCTTTCAGCCGGTACTTATACAGGGCTCCGTCCCTGTCGCAAACGACCACCTGTTTTATGCCGGCCTTTATCAGAAGGTCTGCGCTTGCAAGCCCGGCCATACCGGCGCCGTTTATAACGACACGGGCATTCAGCAGATCTTTGCCCACCACCTTCATGGAATTTATCAATGCTGCAAGGACGGTGATTGCCACACCGATCCCATGATTATTGAACACCGGAATGTTGGCGCCTCTCCCGAGGTGGTCCGTAATAGTAAAGCTCTGCGGACTGGCGATATCTTCAAGACAGAAAGCGCCGAATGTGGATGAAAGAGCAAGAGCAGTATCAATAAATTCGTACGGATCTTTCGTCCTCAAACATATGGGAAGAGCATCTATTCCGGCAAAAGTCTTGAATATGACAGATTTTCCTTCCATAACCGGGAGGGCAGCCTCAGGGCCGGCATGCCCCAGGCGGAATAACCCGGAACCGTCCGTCAGAATCCCCACAGTGTTTCCGCGGCAGGAGAGAAGGTAAGACTGTGCCGGATCCCTTGCAATCGCCATGCATGGCGCTGCGACGCCCGGAGTATAGACAAGGCTCAGTATTTTCGTGTCCTTTATCGGAATTTTCGGCGAAACGCCGATAACCCCGCGGTATCTTTTTCTGTATTCAAGCGCTTCCCGGCCGGCATTTACGTCGGGCATATTAACCTCCTAACCCCGATAAACGGGATAAGTACCTTCACGAAATAATTTTCTGCCAGAAACGCGCAGAAAATTATTTCTAAGGTACTAAAAAAAACCGGACACTTAATCGGATTTCATACTCCGGTATCCGGCTTTTGTGAAATGAATTGGAAATTGAACTGACTATGATTAAAAAACGCTTCAAAGTCAAGCCTAATAAGCATTTCTTCAGCAACTCCCGGTTGTGAAAGCTTTGAATAA
>JAUYEO010000367.1 GCA_030689795.1 Desulfobacterales bacterium
ACGCTTTCATTGCGGTGTCCCACCGCCAGACCAGTAACCTCGGTCTGTCCGTACAACTGCTTGATGTTGATGCCCAGGGCCATGAAAAAATTAAAAACCTCCGGCCCGATGGGTGCCCCGCCGGTGTAAACATTCCGCAAATTGGTCAGACCCAGATAATTCTTCAGGGAGCGGAACAACAGCAGGTAACAGGCTTTGTCAAGCAGGGTGTAAAGAATTCCGGGTCGGGTCCCTTTCAGTCGGAATTCAGCCATCCGGTAGCCGACGGGCATGCAGTGTTTGTAAAGGAAGCGCTTGATCCATGCTGCATCCTGGATTTTGACCTGGATGTCGGAACACATCTTTTCCCAGTGGCGGGGGGGAGCCAACAACAAGTGAGGACCAATGTCCCGAATGTCCGTGGATACGGTTTCCACTTTTTCCGGAAAATTAATGGTTACGCCCTTGTACAGGTTCCAGGCCACGGCAGTGGCCTGTTCGCCCACCCAGGGCAAGGGCAGGAAAGAGACGTGGTAGTCGGTCGGAAAGGCCGGGTCCACCTGATCGAAATTTTCGATCATCCGAACCATGTTGCGGTGGGTGAGCATTACTCCCTTGGGCATGCCCGTCGTCCCCGAAGTATAAAGGATCATGGCCACGTCCTCTTCGGTGACCTGATCCAGGAGCCGTTCAAAAAGCCCGGGATCTTTCCCGTCCGCCTCCCGACCCATCTCAATGACCTGTTTGAAGGGGATGAACAGCGGGTGGTCATAGCGGCGCATCCCTTTCAGGTCATCCACGATGACTTTTTTTACCATGGAGATATCGTCGATCATATTCAGGATCTTGTCGGTTTGCTCCTGGTCTTCCACCATAATAAAAACGGAATCGGAATGTTTGATTATATACTGCACCTGCTCCGGATGACTGTCGGGGTAGATGCCGACCACGGCGCCTCCCAATGCCTGGATGGCCAGTTCCGAATATAGCCACTCCGGGCGGTTGTCTCCGATGACCGAAAGCTTGTCACCCTGCTCATAGCCCAGAGCCAAAAGGCCCAAGGCCAGGTGTCTAACCCGTTCGTAATATTCCTGCCAGGAAACGGACTGCCAGATACCGAATTCCTTCTCGCGCAGGGCCACTTTATCCTGCCCGAACTCTCTGGCATTGCGTTTCAGCAGGCCCGGCAGGGTTTTCGGTTTTGATTCAGAACTATTCATAAAAACGCCATCTATCCATATAATAGGCTGATCAGGCAATAGGACCGAGTTATTTCCCTAGAACCTCGATCCTTTTGCCTTGTTTCTCTTGTTATAGATCGAGAATGATCCAATCCGTGATGGGATCAAAGCGCATGGTTTTGGAGTTTCCGCGCACGATCCGGCCAACGGGGATGCTGTTGCCCTTGATGGTCACCGGCGGCATCAATCCACCGACATCAAAATTTTTAATAGATTGGAGGGCTGCTACCAGGCTATCACCGGTAACCGGGCCGGCCTTGTCCGCCCGCTTCAGAGCCTCGATCATCAGGGTGGTTCCCATGAAAACCTGCATATAGGCCTGTGTACGGTATTCAGCAGCTTTGGGGTTGTGTTTCTGGTTCCATTCCCGGATCTTTTTGATCATCGGATATTGATCCTGGTAATAATAGGAATAGGCAGTGACTCCGATATATTCATCCGCAAGGGGTCCCAACTGATCCAGGAGCATTTTTTCAGTGGACCAGAACGTGCCCATGAACTGGCATTTCAGCCCGTAATCCTTGGCCTGTTTCATCACCTTTTGGATGGGATCGGAGATATAGCCCTGGAAGATGCAGAATTCCACGTTTTTCTGTTTCATGTCCAGGATTTCCGTTGTCACGTCCACCCCGCCCGCCTTGGTCACTTCCTCGGCCACTACTTTCAAACCCAATTTCTTGGCATACTCCCGGCCGAAGGCAATGGGTTCCCGGCCGAACTCGGTGTCGCTGTAAAAGAAGGCCACGTTGGCCCCGGGTTTTTGTTTGGCAATATAATTGAGCAGCACGGCAAACATTTCCGCATAGGTCGGGCCGGGGATGAATAGGTAGGGATTTTCCTTGGGATTGGCTGCCACATCGGCAAAGGTGTAGGCCGAGTAGAGTACCTTGTAGCGGTCCTTGATTTCCGGCGCCAGGGCCTTGGTCATGCCCGTGCTCTGGCCCCACATGATTTGAGGGTTGTACTGGGATTGCAGGCTTTTGAAGGCGGCAATGCCCACGTCGTCCTTGTATTCACCGTCCTTCCAGTAATAGAGCAGTTTTTTACCGTTGATGCCCCCGGCCTCGTTGGCCATATCCACGGCATCCTTCATGGCATCCTGCCCATGAATCCCGGCGAAGGCAAACCGGCCGGTAAAAGGATGCACCGCTCCCAGGGTGTAAGTATCCTGGGCCTGGCTGATCTGATAGACGCATAGGAACATTACCATAAACATGACAATCAAATACGCTTTTTTCATAATGAACACCCCCTCCTTTTGTTGTTTGTTAGGGTTCAAGGGCTGATAAGCCGAGTCAGCCCTTCGAGAAAATAAACGCTGTTAGGAACGGATCAATATTTAAAAAACTCCCGGCGTCCCCCCGGGACTGAAGTTTAGTACGAAAACGGCCAAAGGCGAAAGACGCTCTTAACGCGGTTCCATATTTCCGCCAGGCCATGAGGCTCAAAAATCAGAAAAACTATTATCAAACCCCCGAAAATCACCTCTTTCATCGGAATGAATAATTGCTCATATCCGGGCGTCTGCATTTTCACCACCGTGGTTACATAACCCAAAAACTCGGGGACGAGGGTCATGAAGACCGCACCAAAAATCGACCCTAACACACTTCCCATGCCCCCGATAATAACCATGGCTAAAAACTGTATGCTCAGGATGAAGGGGAAATGTTCCGGCGTTACTACTTTTAAAAAGCTCATCCAAAGAGCTCCGGTAATCCCGGCATAAAAGGAACTGATAGCAAAGGAGCTCAACTTGTAATGAAGGAGGTTGATCCCGATAATTTCAGCGGACAAGTCGCGGTCCCGGATGGCAACAAAGGCCCGGCCCATGCGGGACCGAACCAGGTTCCGGGCGTAGCCCACTGCCAGAACGGCAAAAAAGAGGGTAATCCAGTAGAAATCTTTTTCCGTGGCGAATTTGAAACTGCCGATCTGGGGCGGCGGGATATGGATGCCGGTGATCCCATTGGTCATGGACTCCCAGTGCACGAAAATAAATTCGAAGATGAACTGGGAAGCCAGGGTGGCGATGCACAGGTACAGCCCTTTGACCCGAAAAGAAGGCAAACCGATAATCATGCCGGCCAGGGCGGAAACCAACCCGGCGATGGGGAGAGAGACCCAGAAGGACAAGCCGCAGCGGGTGATCAGGATGGCTGAAGTATAGGCCCCGACCCCGATGAAAGCAGAGTGTCCTAAAGAAATCTGCCCGGTAAATCCGGTCAACAGATTTAAACCCACGGCTCCGATGACGGCAAAACCGATCATGTTGGCCATGTATAACAAATAGGCATTAGCCACGAAGGGAAAGATGAGCAGAAACACAAAAAACAGGGTCAGAAAGAACTTAACCGGCAGCGACTGGAAGATGGCTTCGTCCTGGAGGTAGGTTTCTTTAAAATCACCGCAGCGCATGTTTTAACATCCTGAATACTGGTTGCCGGTTACCGGATAATGGATAATAATAGATGTCGGTTGTTCAATCTTTTTATCCGCCATCTGGCCTTCAGACCCTCTCAATGGTTTTCTTTCCAAACAGACCGTGGGGCCTGATCACCAAGATAAAGACCAAGATAAAGAAAGGGGCCACATTTTTAATGCCGCCACCCACCAAGGGATCTATGTAAAATCCGGCCAGATTTTCCAAAACGCCGATAATAAAACCGCCCAGGATGGCGCCTCCGATACTATCCAGGCCGCCTAAAATGATGACGGCCAATACCCTCAAGCCAATATCCCCCATATAAACACTAATGCCGGAGAGATTTCCGATCACAATGCCTCCAATCACTGAAGCCATGGCCCCGAAGCTCCAGGCCAGGGCGAAGACCCAGCGGACATTGATCCCCATGGATTGGGCGGCCTGTTGATCATTGGCCGTGGCCCGCATGGCTACGCCAGTCCGGGAAAATTTAAAGATGGATAAGAAGATCAGTGTGCCGATGACGGCGAAGATAAAACCCCACAACAAACCGGAAGGAACTATGGCAAAACCCAGATTCAAGGGCTTCGGGGGAAAGATGTCCGGAAAATTTCGATAGACTGGAGTCCAGATCATGTACATGAGGCCCCGCAGGACAACCCCCAGCCCAATGGTAACCATAATCACCGAGATGATGGGTTTACCGATAAGGGGTCTTAAGATCACTCTTTCTACTACCACGCCGAGGACGAAGGCAAAGAGCAGGGTAAAGAGGAAGGCCACATAGAAAGGGGCATGAAATTGAGTCAGGACGGTCAGGCAGATAAAAGCCCCTATGGTCATGAATTCGCCCATGGCCAGGTTGAGGACACTGGTGGCCTTATAGATCAAGACGAGCCCTAAAGCAATCAAGCCATAAACGCCCCCGGTTGCCAGTCCGCTGACGATTATCTGGAGGATGATATCCATAACCCAAGTCCCATAAAAGCATGTTTCATGTTTCGAATTCCACAAGTTTGAAAATTAACAAAAGTCTATTTTAACAAAACCTTATAA
>JAUYEO010000005.1 GCA_030689795.1 Desulfobacterales bacterium
GAGATGGTAATGCCCGGTGACAATGTAACGATAACGGCAGATCTGATAACGCCGATAGCGATGGAGACGGAGCTTCGGTTTGCGATAAGGGAAGGCGGCCGGACGGTCGGCGCCGGAGTAGTCAGCGAAATACTCGGATAATGGCTAAGGAGTCGGCAAGTGAGAGTAATTATTACACTAGCATGTGGTGAATGCAAAAGAAGGAATTACACCACAACAAAAAACAAAAGAACGACGCCGGACAAGTTAGAGTTCAGCAAATACTGCAGATTTTGTAGAAAGCATACTGCTCATAAAGAAACGAAATAAGATGTTGTATTTAGGAGCCGTTACTAAATAACCTGTACTTTATTTGATTCTTTCGTTACGGCTCCTTATGCCGGTTACGGCATCCAAATGTTATAGTTATTTTTGAACGACGGCTTAATTACGGCTGTATTGTTTAAAGGGAACAGCTCTTACATAATTAAGCATGCAGGCCAGTAGCTCTAACGGCAGAGCATCGGACTCCAAATCCGGGTGTTGGGGGTTCAAATCCCTCCTGGCCTGCCAAATATTTTTAAAATTGGCCGGGTAATATTTTCCGGTGATTTCTTATTTGGAGATATCACTTTACAGGAGCATAATGGCACGGTTACTAAGGAAAAAGATTACAAGCAGTAAAAAAAAGGTAAAGCAAGACAGCACCGATACGACTGCAACTTCTCAGGAGACAGGTAACGGTCTGAAGAAATTCGTTTCAGATGCAGATGCTTCCGCCGAAACAAAAAAGATACAAATATTACCGCAGAAAAAAACTTTAACAGGGACGAAAACTCTACAGGATAAGGAAAAAAACAGTTATCTCGACAGGGTGTTACAGTTTCTCAGAGAAGTTAAAATTGAGCTTAAGAAAGTTACATGGCCTTCCCGGAAACAGGCGGTTGGTTCCACTGTCGTTGTTATTATTCTAGTTATGATTATTTCGCTTTTCCTTGGTGTGGTTGATATAGGGCTGTCAAGCCTTGTAAATGTTGTTCTTCAATAAGAATGAGGAGAATGGAGAGTGGCTCTAAAGTGGTACATAGTCCACGTATATTCGGGATTTGAAAGCAAAGTGAAAACGGCGCTGGAGGAAAAGATAACAGCGTACAGCCATCCTGAAAAGTTTGGTGAAGTGCTGGTCCCAACGGAGCAGATAGTCGAGCTTGTAAAAGGAAAAAGAAAGACATCAACCCGAAAATTTTATCCGGGGTATATTCTGGTAAAGATGGAGCTTGATGATGAAACCTGGCATATAGTGAATGATACTGCCAAGGTAAGCGGCTTTTTGGGAGGAAGAGAGAAACCCACGCCCATCTCGGATGAGGAAGCCGAACAGATTTTAAGCCGTATGGAGGCCGGAAAGCTCAAGCCGAAGCCGAAATACTATTTTGAAACAGGAGATGAAATAAGGATAATGGACGGGCCTTTTACGAATTTTAACGGCTTTGTTGAGGATGTTAATCCTGAGAAGGGTAAAATCAGGGTGCTGGTAAGCATATTCGGACGTTCAACACCGGTGGAATTGGAATTCGTGCAGGTCACAAAGATATAGCATCAGGAGTGAAAAGAGAAAATGGCAAAAAAGGTAATGGTATTGATTAAATTGCAGGTTGTGGCCGGAAAAGCAAATCCCTCTCCGCCTATCGGTCCTGCCCTCGGGCAGCATGGTGTAAATATAATGGAATTTTGCAAGGCTTTTAATGCTAGAACCGCTAATGAGGAGGGGATGGTTATACCTGTTGTTATAACTGTTTATCAGGACAGATCTTTTACTTTTATAACAAAAACACCGCCTGCCTCAATACTTTTGAAAAAAGCGGCGAAAATAGCAAAGGGATCAAGTGACCCTAAAAGAGAAAAAGTGGCTAAGGTCACCCGGGAACAGGTGGAAGAGATTGCAAAGCTGAAAATGGTAGATTTAAACGCCAATGACCCGGCTGCTGCCTTCAAGATAATTGCGGGAACAGCAAGAAGCATGGGGATAGAGATCGGTTAAGCCGTCGTTCAAAAATAACCGTAACATTAAAATGCCGGGACCGGCATAAGGAGCCATAACGAAATGGTCAGAAATGTAATGGTTATTTCGTAACGGCTCCTAAAGATGAAAAGGAGTGAATAAAGTAAAATGCCGAAGCGGGGTAAGAAATATACAGATGCTAAAACGAAGATTAATGCCGAGGCAAAAAATGATCTCGCTGCTGCTGTAAAGGCGGCAATCGATTCATCATATGCCAAATTTGATGAAACAGTTGATGTCGCAGTACGCCTTGGCGTTGATCCAAGGCATGCAGATCAGATGGTGAGAGGGACGGTTGTTTTGCCGAATGGAATAGGCAAAGATGTCAAGGTCCTTGTATTTGCCAAAGGAGAAAAGGAAAAAGAGGCGCTTGAAGCCGGTGCGGATTTTATCGGAAACGATGAACTGGTTGAAAAGATACGGGGAGGATGGTTAGGCTTCGACAAGGCTATAGCCACACCGGATATGATGGGTGCTGTCGGAAAGATAGGAAAGCTTCTTGGTCCAAGAGGCCTTATGCCTAATGCCAAGACCGGAACAGTTACATTCGATGTAGCGAGAGCCGTAAAGGAGCTGAAAGCCGGCAAGATAGAATTCAGGGTTGAAAAAGCCGGAATTGTCCATGTGCCGATGGGTAAGGTTTCATTCGGGACAGATAAGCTTGTTCAGAACCTTTCCGCTTTCCTGGATATGATTATCCGGCTGAAGCCTTCCTCAAGCAAGGGGATATACTTAAAGGGGCTGGCTGTTTCAACAACAATGGGCCCGGGGATCAAGATCGATGTGTCATCGATAAAGGATTTGGCAAAATAGCATTTTTGTTCGGGGAATTGTTTTCGGAGGCAGATTGCAGGGGATTATTGAAAGTCCTTCTGCGGCTGGTTTGCATTATTACAGGCATTAATAATCTGCCCCGGATAATGTTATAAATATTATCAATAAAGATAATATAATCCTGTCAAAGACCGTAGGTGTACAATTGCATTGTGCTTAAGCGGCATAGCCGACCTGCAGAGACGGATTGAGGTTGCCTGGTCATGAATATATGAAAAGTATGAATGTTTGGAACAGGCAGTTACTACAATCGCAGAAAGACCTCCGGTTTTGCACAGACTCAGGAAGGGGGTGTTATAATATATGAAGCTTGAAGAAAAGAAACAGATTACAGAAAATTTGCACGAAAAATTTTCGAGGTCCAAGGTTGTAATTGCAACCGATTACAAAGGCCTTAATGTTGAAGCTATCAGCAATTTGCGGAAGAAACTGAGGGAGTTTGAAATAGAATACAGGGTAGTGAAAAATACTCTTCTTGAGAGAGCCTCTGAAGATACGGAAGCTGCTCTTATAAAGGATAAATTTAAGGGCCCCACCGCGATTGCACTAAGCTACAAAGATCCTGTTGCTCCTGCAAAAATACTTGTGAAATTTGCCGAGACCAACAAAAACCTGATAATCAAAGCAGGTGTATTAAACGGCAAGGTGCTTGATTTTAATGCTATCAAGGCATTGTCAACCTTGCCTTCACGCGAAGTGCTTATAGGCCAGTTGCTTTCGGCAATGAACGGTGTGCCGGCGTCTTTTGTAAGGACTCTGGCAGGGGTACCGAAGAAATTTTTGTATGTTTTGCAGGCAATTAAAAACCAGAAAGAAGCAGCTTAATATCATAATGTTAATAGTATAGGAATTTGCATTTTGGACGCAGATGAACGCAGATTGCCCGGATTTTGAATATAAAGAACTAATAGAATAATTATCTGCGTGTATCGGCGAAAATCCGCGTCCTAATTTGATAATCAGATTTTGCGATTTTGAATAAATTGGAGGAATAATAAAAATGTCAAATATTACTAAAGAAGATGTTATTGAATTTATAGCCAATATGTCGGTTCTTGAACTGTCCGAACTTGTCAAGGAGATGGAGACCAAGTTTGGGGTATCAGCAGCAGCTCCTGTGACAATGGTTGCAGCCGCCGGACCTGCCGCCGCTTCACAGGCTGAAGAACAGACAGAATTTTCAGTTATTCTCATGTCATACGGAGAGAAGAAGATACAGATAATCAAAGAAGTCAGAGCTATTACAAACCTTGGACTCAAAGAAGCAAAAACCCTTGTTGATGAAGTTCCAAAACCTGTAAAAGAGGGTATTTCAAAAGAAGAGGCTGAAAAAATCAAGAAGCTGCTTGAGGAAGCAGGAGCCCAGGTTGAAATAAAGTAGATGCTGTAGGCTGTAGACTGTTAGGCTGTGGGCTGTTAGCTAAAAGCCTACAGCCTAAAAAGCTACTGCCTGAACACCTACAACCTATAGTTACTATTTTTTTAAATCCCATAAATAAATGGAGATGCCATGTCGGAAAGGTTTTCGGCAAGAAAACGGTTAAGAAAAAATTTCGGGAAAATTCAGAGAATCGTTGAAATACCTGATCTTATCGGTATGCAGCGGGAATCGTACAGACGGTTTTTGCAAATTGATGTTCCTCCCGAAAAACGTGAAGATATAGGGCTCCAGGCCGTATTCAAATCTGTTTTTCCAATAAAAGATTTTACCGGGAGCGCTTCGCTTGAATTTGTTTCATATAGGTTCGGTGAAATCAAGCACGGTGTTGCGGAATGCATACACAGGGGCATGACTTATGAAATACCGGTCCGCATAACGGTGAGGCTTGTCGTTTATGATGTGAACAAGGAGACTGATATTTCAAGTATCCGTGACATAAAGGAACAGGAGATTTATTTCGGAACGGTTCCGCTGATGACCGGAAAGGGAACTTTTATTGTAAACGGCACCGAAAGGGTTGTGGTCAGTCAGCTTCACAGGTCATCCGGCGTTTTTTTTGATCACGACAAGGGGAAGACCCATTCGAGCGGGAAGATTATTTACAGCTCAAGAATCATTCCTGTCCGCGGATCATGGATTGACCTTGAAATAGATCCCAAGGATATCGTCTACATAAGAATAGACAGAAGACGCAAGTTTCCGGTTACAATATTTTTCAAGGCGTTCGGGTATACTCACGAAGACCTTCTCTCATATTTTTATAAAACCGAGAGGATAATTTTACGCGGAAGAAGCATCTATAAGGAATTGAGAGAGGATTTATATAAGGGACAGAAATTCACCCGTGATATCAAGGATCCTGATTCAGGAGAAATTATAGCTAAAAAAGGGCGGCCGTTTACTCCCAAGCTTATAAAGAGGCTGATATCTTCCAATCTGGGGACAATACCTATTAATATGGAAGATATCCTTGACAGAGCATTTGCATATACGATTTCGGATCCTAAAACCGGCAAGCCTGTGGTTAAGGCAAACAGTACGGTTGACGATGAATCGTTTGCAAAACTGAAAGATGCCGGCATAACGGAATTTGACCTCCTGTTTGTCGACAGCATGTCAAGCAGTGACTCCATAAGAAAAACCCTTGCAGTCGATAAAGTCGGCTCAAAGGAAGAGGCGCTTGTTGAAATATACAGGAGACTCAGACCAGGAAATCCGGCAACACCGGAAGTTGCCCAGGATTTTATAGACAACCTGTTCTTCAAGACCGCATATTATGACCTTTCTGGTGTAGGAAGGGTTAAAATAAACCAGCGCCTGGGCATTAAGTCTTCCCCCGATTTAAAGATTTTAAGAAAAGAGGATATTCTTCTTACCGCAAAAACCCTGATAGATCTGAGGGATACACAGGGGGTCGTTGACGATATCGACCATCTCGGAAACCGGCGGATAAGGGCTGTTGGCGAGCTTCTGGAAAACCAATACCGCATCGGTCTTGTGCGTATGGAAAGGGCCATTAAGGAAAGGATGAGTTTGCAGGAAGTTGACGCCCTTATGCCTCATGATCTTATCAACCCGAAGCCGGTTTCGGCTGTTGTCAAGGAATTCTTCGGGACAAGCCAGTTAAGTCAGTTTATGGATCAGACAAACCCCCTTTCGGAGACTACTCATAAGCGAAGGCTGAGCGCTCTTGGTCCCGGCGGGCTTACCCGTGAACGCGCAGGCTTTGAGGTCAGAGATGTTCATCCCTCACATTACGGACGCATATGCCCTATCGAGACGCCCGAAGGCCCGAACATAGGTCTTATCGTTTCGCTCAGCACATATGCCCGGGTAAATGATTACGGCTTTATTGAAACACCCTACAGGCTTGTGAATAACGGAACCGTTACAAATGAAGTCAAATTTCTTGATGCTTTTGAGGAAAAGGAGTTGCCTATCGCCCAGGCGAATGCGCCTGTTGATGAAAAGGGAGAGTACATAAACCCGCTTGTTACATCCCGCGTGGCGGGTGAGTTCATGATGATCAAGAAAAAGGAGATAGAGATGATGGATGTCTCCCCGAATCAGCTTGTAAGCGTTTCGGCGTCGCTTATCCCTTTTCTTGAGAATGATGATGCCAACAGGGCTTTAATGGGGTCAAACATGCAGCGTCAGGCTGTCCCTCTCATGATTAATGAAGCTCCGCTTGTCGGTACCGGCATAGAAGATGTTGTGGCGAAGGATTCAGGCGTCACTATTGTGGCTGCCCGGGACGGGGTTGTGGAGTCTGTTGACGCTTCCCGGATAATTTTGTCGCATAATCCTTCTGAAAAAGGTTATGAAAATCATGTTACCATTTATAGCCTGTCAAAATATATGCGTTCCAACCAGAACACCTGTTTCAACCACCGGCCGATAGTCGTAAAAGAGCAGCATGTGAAAGCCGGGGAGATTATCGCAGACGGGCCCGCAACAGAAAAAGGCGAGCTTTCTTTAGGGAAAAATATAACAGTAGCCTTCATGCCCTGGGGAGGGTTTAATTTCGAGGATTCGATCCTCGTGAGCGAAAGGCTTGTCAGAGACGGCGTTTATACTTCAGTCCACATAGAAGAATTTGAAGTTGTGGCAAGGGATACCAAACTGGGCAAGGAAGATATTACACGCGATATTCCGAACGTAGGAGACGAGGCATTAAAAGATCTCGATGAAAGCGGTATAATAAGGCTTGGCGCCGAGGTAGGGCCGGGTGATATTATGGTAGGCAAGATAACTCCAAAAGGTGAAACGCAGCTTTCTCCAGAAGAAAAACTTCTCCGGGCAATATTCGGAGAAAAGGCTGGTGATGTAAAAGATACTTCCCTGAGGGTTCCTCCCGGAGTTGACGGTATTGTAATTGATGCGAAGGTTTTTGCCAGGCGCGGTATAGATAAGGATGACCGGACCGTCCGGATAGAGGAGGCGGAGATAAAGGTGCTGGAGAGAAACCGCGATGATGAGCTTGCTGTGATTGAAGAGATAGCCCGCGGGCGGATACGGGAAATGTTAAACGGCCAGATATGCATTACTCCAGTTAAAAAGGGTAAAAAGGTTTTGATTGCAAAGGGCGACAAGATTGATTTCGGAATACTTTCGGATGTGCCTGTCGCCCAGCTGGAAGGGGTCGTTTTGAAGGATGCCGGGACGACTGAGAAGCTGCATGATCTTCTTGAAGAATACAGGAATCAGCGCGAGCTCTGCAGGCAGAACGTTGAGAAACAGATCAGCAGGTATGAAAAAGGCGATGATCTTCCACCCGGCGTTATAAAGATGGTCAAGGTATATATCGCTATGAAACGGAAGCTTTCCGTCGGGGATAAAATGGCCGGCAGGCACGGTAACAAGGGTGTTGTTTCAAGGATTCTTCCTCAGGAGGATATGCCGTATTTCGAAGACGGAACCCCGGTCGATATGGTTTTAAATCCCCTTGGAGTGCCTTCACGA
Organism: Desulfobacterales bacterium; assembly: GCA_030689795.1. Lineage (GTDB taxonomy): Bacteria > Desulfobacterota > Desulfobacteria > Desulfobacterales > RPRI01 > RPRI01. Next base: position 7,779 of record JAUYEO010000005.1, read on the forward strand.
ATGAATGTGGGGCAGATTCTTGAAATACATCTCGGTCGCGCGGCAAAAGGCCTCGGTGAGCAGCTGAACAAATTTATTGAAGAAAACAATATCAGGGCGCTTCGCGATAAATTAAAAAAGATATTTGCCGATCCTTCCGTAAACAAAGCCATAGGCAAAATGGAGGATAAAGAGCTGTGTGATTTCGCAGCCTATTACAAAAACGGCGTTCACATGGCAACGCCGGTTTTTGACGGGGCAAAAGAATCTGAAATAAAGGTTCTCCTGGAAGAAGCCGGATTATGTCCGACCGGGCAGGCGGAACTTTATGATGGTCGGACCGGCGATTCCTTCAAAGGGAGAATTACTGTCGGAACGATGTATATGTTGAAGCTCCATCATCTTGTTGACGACAAGATCCATGCCCGTTCCATCGGCCCCTATTCGCTTGTAACGCAGCAGCCTCTAGGAGGAAAAGCCCAGTTTGGAGGCCAGCGCCTCGGTGAAATGGAAGTATGGGCAATGGAGGCATACGGAGCGGCTCATGCCTTGCAGGAATTCCTGACCGTAAAATCCGATGATATGGCCGGAAGGACAAGAATGTATGAAAAGATAGTGAAAGGGCAGAACATGCTTGAACCCGGCATTCCCGAGTCTTTCAAGGTAATGACAAAGGAGTTGCAGAGCCTGGGTTTAGACATAACTCTTATCGAAGGGAATAAGGAGTAGAATTTGGAAACCTTATACGATTTCTTTGCCAAACCCATTGATCCGAAACGGTATTCCGGAGTCAAGATTGCTTTGGCTTCATCCGAACAGATCCGTGGATGGTCTTTCGGCGAGATTAAAAAACCGGAGACAATAAACTACCGGACTTTCAAGCCGGAGAGAGACGGGCTTTTTTGCGCAAAAATCTTTGGCCCCACCAAAGACTATGAATGCAACTGCGGCAAGTACAAGCGAATGAAGCACAGAGGGGTTGTATGTGAAAAATGCGGTGTCGAGGTTATTCAGTCGAAGGTTCGCAGAGAAAGGATGGGGCATATCGAACTTGCCACACCCGTTGCCCACATATGGTTTTTAAAAAGCCTTCCCAGCAAGATCGGAAACCTCCTGGATCTGACATTAAAGAGCATGGAAAAGGTTTTATACTTCGACAGCTATATAGTTTTGGATCCGAAAGACACCCCGCTTACGAAGTGTCAGCTCCTTTCGGACGATAAGTACCGCGAGGCTCTTGAAACGCATGGCGCAAAATTTGAAGCGGGAATAGGCGCAGAAGCCGTTAAGCGTCTGCTGGAAGATATTAATCTTGATGCCCTTTACAAAGAACTGAGGACCGAAATCAAGACTACAAGCTCTGTCGCAAAAAGACAGAAGCTTTCAAAGCGCCTGAAGATTGTTGACGCTTTCAGGCGTTCGGGAGTAAATCCGGTCTGGATGATAATGGATGCAATTCCAGTCCTCCCGCCCGATCTGCGGCCTCTTGTCCCTCTCGAAGGCGGAAGATTTGCAACATCCGACCTTAATGATCTTTACAGGAGAGTCATTAACCGCAACAACAGATTAAAAAGATTGATTGATTTAAAGGCTCCCGACATCATTGTCCGAAACGAAAAAAGAATGCTTCAGGAGGCGGTTGATGTTCTGTTTGATAACGGACGGCACGGCAGGGTTATTACCGGTACAAACAAGCGGCCTTTAAAATCATTAAGCGACACGTTAAAGGGAAAACAGGGCCGGTTCCGCCAGAATCTCCTCGGCAAACGCGTCGATTATTCCGGACGAACCGTTATTACAATCGGTCCGAACCTGAGACTGCACCAGTGCGGTCTACCTAAAAAGATGGCTCTCGAACTTTTTAAACCTTTCGTTTATTACCGTCTGGAGAAGAAAGGCCTTGTTTCCACGGTAAAGAGCGCCAAAAAGATGGTTGAACGGGAGATACCTGAAGTCTGGGATACTCTTGATGAGGTTGTAAAAGAATATCCTGTAATGCTTAACCGCGCTCCTACTCTTCATCGTCTGGGTATTCAGGCGTTTGAGCCGATTCTTATCGAAGGGAAGGCGATTCAGCTTCATCCTCTTGTATGTACGGCATTCAATGCCGACTTCGACGGCGACCAGATGGCTGTCCATATTCCGCTTTCCATAGAAGCGCAGATAGAAGCGCGCGTTTTGATGCTGTCAAGCAACAATATCCTCTCGCCTGCCTCCGGAAGTCCGATTATTGTTCCGACCCAGGATATTGTCCTCGGGATCTATTACATGACAAGAGGGATTTCGGGTTCAAGAGGCGACAAAAAGATATTTGCCGGGCCTGACGAGGTGCGTTCCGCATACGATTCCGGGGCAATCGATCTTCATGCGAGGATAACCGTCCGGATGGACGGTAAGCGTGTCACTACGACAACAGGCCGCATTCTGCTCTGGGAGATTATTCCCAAGGATAATATCATAAGAATGAGCCACATAATGGTTTCTTCGGAAGAGGACGCAAAGTCGATTCTTGACAGGATCAATAACGGCGAATCTTTTTCGAAGATGGCAAGCGCGTATCCGGAAAGCTCCGGAAGGGAGACGGACGGCGATATAGGCCTTTTGAGAAAGGAGGAATTCAAGAGAATATTCAACGTTAATGAGATGGAAGCCGACAAGGTTTTTTCTCTTGATGAAGGCGGGATAAGCGGACTTATTTTATCGGAAGAAAAATACCATATATTTAAGATTAATGAGAAAAGACCCGAGATTCCTTTTGATGCCGTTAACAGGGTCCAGGATAAAAAGTCTTTAAGGGATCTTGTTGATTATGCCTATAGAAACTTAGGTCCCAAGGCTACGGTTGTTCTTGCGGACAGGCTCAAGGATATCGGATTCAGGTACTCTACAGAAGCCGGTCTTTCAATCTCGATAGGCGATATGATCATTCCGGCTGCGAAAGAGGAGATAATCAGGAAAGCCGAAAGAAAAGTTTCCGAAATCGGCAGGCAGTACACAGAGGGGCTTATAACCCAGGGCGAGAAATACAATAAGGTGGTCGATATATGGGCAAAAGCAACAGATGATGTGGCCAATGAAATGATGGAGGCGATGAAGGTTGAACCCTTGAAAGACAGCAATGGAGAGCCGGTGCTGGACAAGAAGGGAAAGCCGGTTTACGAAGAAAGCTTTAACCCTATTTATATGATGGCTGATTCCGGCGCTAGAGGGAGCAAGGACCAGATGCGCCAGCTTGCGGGTATGCGCGGTCTTATGGCCAAACCGTCCGGTGAAATTATCGAAACGCCAATAAGCGCAAATTTCAGGGAAGGACTTTCCGTCTTGCAGTATTTTATTTCGACGCACGGCGCAAGAAAGGGTCTTGCCGATACCGCTCTCAAAACGGCAAACTCAGGATACCTGACAAGAAGGCTTGCCGATGTTGCCCAGGATTGTGTTGTTATGGAGGACGACTGCGGCACAATGATGGGAGTTGATGTCGAGCCTCTGTTTGAAGGTGGAGAAGTGATCCAGCGTCTCGGAGAAAGAGTGCTGGGTCGTGTCGCGATAGATGATATCATTGATCCTTTTACGGATGATGTTCTTGTTAAAAAAGGTGATGAACTTGATGAAAAGGCGGTAAAAAGAATCGAAGATGCCGGAATAACAAGCGTCAGGATCAGATCTGTTCTTACATGCAAATCAAGGCATGGAGTATGCGCAAAATGCTATGGAAGGGATCTTTCTCACGGCGCTGCCGTTGAGCTGGGACAGGCTGTCGGAATTCTTGCCGCCCAGTCGATAGGTGAACCGGGAACCCAGCTGACGATGCGCACATTCCATATCGGAGGCACTGCAAGCCGGAGGGTTGAACAGGCGGATATCAGGTCAAGAGTCGATGGAACGATTAAATTTGTTGACCTTCATGTGGTAAGGAATGCAGAAAACCAGTATATCGTAATGAACCGCCGCGGCGGCAAATTTACGATTGTGAGTGATACCGGCCGTGAGCTTGAAAGCTGTCCTGTTATTTACGGGGCGCACATAATGGTAAAGGATGGCCAGAAGGTTAAAGGGCCTGATCCTGAAGCGGGAAGGTCGGGCGATCTTCTTGCAACCTGGGACCCGTTTACAACCCCCATCATTACAGAGGTGGATGGTACGGTTAAATTCGGGGATATTGTTCCCGGCAAGACAATGAAGGAGAAGGTCGATCCTGTAACCGGAAAGTCGAGCCGGACTATTATTGAATCCAAGGGCACTGAGGTCAGGCCGAGAATTTCAATAAAAGACAAAGACGGTAAAACGGCTAAGCTTCCGAAATCTTCCGGGATGGCCCGTTATATTCTTCCGATCGATGCGGTATTAATGGTTGAAGAAGGGGATCAGGTCAAAGCCGGCAATGTAATTGCAAAACTTCCCAGGGCAACCACAAAGACAAAGGATATTACAGGAGGTCTTCCGAGGGTTGCAGAGCTTTTTGAAGTCAGGAAACCCAAGGATATTGCGGTCTTGAGCGAAATAGACGGTTATGTATCCATTTCAAAGAGCACTAAGAAGGGAAAGCAGAAAGTAACCGTAACACCGGTTGATTTCGGGGAAAAGAAAGAATATCTGGTATCGCGCGGCAAACACATAAATGTTTACGAGGGCGATTATATGAGAGCCGGTGAGCCGATTATAGGAGGTTCAGCCATACCGCAGGACATTCTGAACATAAAGGGTGAGGTGGCGCTTGCCCGCTATCTTGTAGATGAAGTTCAGGAGGTTTACCGCCTGCAGGGCGTGCGTATAAACGACAAGCATATCGAAGTCATTGTCCGGCAGATGATGAGGCGTGTCAAGGTTGTCGATGTCGGCGATACGGACTTTATTCTTGAGGAACAGGTCGATCGCGGAAGGTTTGAGGAGATAAACAGGTCTGTTAAGGAAAAAGGCGAAAAACCTGCTATAGCCGAACCCCTTATCCTGGGAATAACAAAGGCATCTTTAAGTACCGACAGCTTTATATCTGCGGCATCATTCCAGGAGACCACCAAGGTTTTAACCGATGCAAGCATATCCGGAGCTGAGGATTACCTCCGGGGGCTCAAAGAAAATGTAATCATGGGAAGGAAAATACCTGCGGGTTCTGGACTTCCGTTATATGAAAAAACAGAGATATCCCACTAAGCCGTCGTTCAAAAATAACCGTAACAAGGTAAAGGGGAAATTTTCAAAAAAAGTTTTTTTTATCATAAAATTGCTTGACATAAACCGGATAATTGTATACAAAACGTTTCTTTTTGTTAAGACTTTGCGCTTTACGGATTTATTATATTTTTAAGAGGGGAATATGCCTACAATCAACCAGTTAGTAAGAAAAGGAAGGAGCAAGGTTACCAGGAAGATTACCACGCCTGCGCTTAGAGGAGCTCCTCAGAGAAGAGGTGTATGTACGAGAGTGTATACATCGACTCCCAAGAAGCCCAACTCTGCTTTACGTAAAGTGGCAAGAGTTAGGCTTACATCGGGTTCTGAAGTTACAGCATACATTCCGGGAGTAGGGCATAATCTTCAGGAACATTCGGTTGTTCTTGTACGCGGCGGACGAGTAAAAGATCTTCCCGGCGTAAGATATCATATTGTGAGGGGTACCCTCGATACGCTTGGAGTCGATGACAGAAGGAAGAGCAGATCAAAGTACGGAGCGAAGAAACCAAAGTGATTTTGCCTCAACTATACTTAACCCCGATAAACGGGATAAGTAAGTTTACGAGATTATTTCCTGCCGGAAAAACAAAGGAAATAATCTCTTACTTACTAAATAAACAGGAACAAATGGTGTAATATATGCCTAGAAGAAGAGATGTGCCAGTGCGGGTTATTATTCCTGATTCCAAATATGACAACAAGGTTGTCACGAAATTCATTAAAGCGATAATGAAGGACGGGAAAAAGAGCCTTGCAGAATCTATACTTTATGAAGCGTTCGATATTATTGGAAAAAAAGGAAGTGAACTGCCGATCAAGGTATTTGAACAGGCGCTTGATAATGTAAAACCTACGATAGAAGTCAAGTCGAGGCGGGTGGGCGGATCGACATATCAGGTTCCAACAGAAATAAAGCCGGCCCGCAGAACTGCTCTTGGGATAAGATGGATAATAACTTATGCTCATCAGAGAACTGAAAAGAGCATGGCAAGCAAGCTGGCGGGAGAAATCATGGATGCCGCCAATAAGAGAGGTTCTTCAATAAAGAAAAAAGAGGATACTCATAAAATGGCAGAGGCGAACAAGGCGTTTGCCCATTTCAGGTGGTAGTATTTTAAATTTTACTAAGCTCCTTTTATCAAAAGGGGAGGGGTTATGGGAAAGAAGAAATTTGAGAGGACGAAGCCGCATGTTAACGTGGGTACGATAGGTCATATAGATCATGGAAAGACGACGTTGACGGCAGCGATAACGAAGCATTGTGCATTGAAGGGGATGGGGGAGTATGTGCCTTTTGACCAGATAGACAAGGCGCCTGAGGAGAAGGAGCTCGGGATAACGATAGCGACAGCGCATGTAGAGTATGAGACAAAGAAGCGACATTATGCGCATGTGGATTGTCCCGGTCATGCCGATTATATCAAGAACATGATAACGGGTGCGGCGCAGATGGACGGAGCGATACTG
>JAUYEO010000015.1 GCA_030689795.1 Desulfobacterales bacterium
TGGAAGCAATGGGGCGAGGAGGTCACCATTTCCTCTATCCCCATCCGGTCAAAAAGTTCCAGGCCGTTTTCCATCTTTTCCTGAAACAGGCCGGATTCTCCCACCACCCGTGCGATATCCCCGCAGCAGGGCTCCTTTTCACCCAGAATTCCAAAAGGCACGCCGGTCTTCCGCAGGATGCCCGTAAAGGCCCTGGCGATCCCCTGAGCCCGGGCATCGAAGGAGGTCGTGCAGCCGACAAAGTAGCAAAGCGGCGCCTCTTTCCCGCCCGGGGTCAGGACCGGGATTTCCAGGCCTTTGGCCCAGGCAGCCCGTTCCCGTTTGGAGGCCACCCAGGGATTCTCATAATTATAGAGCCTTTCCAGGGTCTGGTTCATCAGATCAGGCACGTCTTTCCCCTCTTCGACCAGAACGACCCGTTTTTTCGCCACAGCCTCGAAGGGGGCGCCATATACCGGGCAGACTTCCAGACAGGCGGCGCAGGTCGTGCAGTACCAGGCTGTTTTACTGTCGAGCGATTGCTTTGGGTTTAGAAATCGGATATCGCCGACCGGGGAATGTTCCCCCCACAGGATCTGCCGTGTAGCCTGGATAAAATCGCGGGGTGCAAAAGGCTCCCCCGCACCGGTCGAAGGGCAGGCCTGAGCACAACGTCCGCAGCGCATACAGGCATCGTAGAACACGACTTCTTCCAATTTTAAGGCTTCCCCTTCTTCCGGGGAAGAAGATGCTGTCCCAACAGTATCTTTGGCTGCCCGATGAAGGTAAAAAGCCGCCGGTCCTCCTACCATATGAAAGAGTTTGGTGAAAGGGATCAGGGCGATGAAACCCAGACTCACCAGGGCGTGACCCCACCAGAGATAAGGGTAGGCCGAGACCGCCGCCCCATCCGGGACAAACCCGGCGATCCAGGACCCGACAAAGGACCAATGCGCCCAGGGCGGCTTTTGAACGGCCAGACGTATCCCTTCCAGCAGGAATCCCGAAAAGGCCACTATCAGCAACCCGACGGGCACCACCGCATCTTCCAACTGGCGCTCCAGCCGCGGGACCCGTTGAATATACCGTCGGACCAGGGCCCAGATAATCCCTGCCACCAGGAGGAGCCCCCCGACTTCCATGGAGAACTCAAAAAGAAGATGGCCCTTACCCACCAGAAAGGAAGACCAATACTCGTGTACGGCCAGCAACGAGGTGCCGATAAACAGAATGACAAATCCCCAGAATATCAATAAATGCATAAGGCCGGCCGGGCGGTCCCCCTTTAATACGGTCCGGCCCATGAAGGTATCCAAAAGGGCTTGTTGCAGAGCCTGTCTCGAAAAAACCATCCGGCTCCCGGGGGCGCTTTTCGACCACACCCGGAGGTGAGCGGCCACTCCGATCAAAAGCAGGCCGGCAGCCAGGGCCGCCAGGACATAAAAGACCCAGACCTCCCCGATTTTCCAATAGATCGGCCTCTCCGGCATCATGAAAATCCTTTTGGCCTTACTTTGCTCATCAAAAGAATACCTTTGCATAACCCCTGATTAAATGGTCTGGCATGGGTAATGGGCTTTGGCATTCCGCAAGAATACGACTCAGACTCCGCCAACGGCAGTCCGCCAGAGACCTTTGGCGGACTCCCATTAAATCTGGGCAGCCCCAGTGGATATCCGCCCACGAAGCCGTGATTGCGTCTCTGCCTGTGTCTCTTTGTTGACAATCAGGGGGCGTTGATATGTTGCCTTAAAAATTTCTTGCGAAAGGCCAAAGCCCATTACCCATGCCAGACACGAATGGGAGATATTCAAAGTTCTCCAAAAGATGTTGCAGTTGTGCAAGAATTCTGTCTTATATGATTTCAAATTCCGCCCAAGTGTCTGGTTTTTTCGTGGGCGTGTCAAGGCAATTGATTTTATATACATATAAGCCTTGCTTATGTGTACATACGCAAATCAACCTAAACCTGATAGGATTTAAGAATTTAAGACAGGATTAACCAGATAACAACCTTGAATTATCATTCTTCTTAGATTAGGCTGTTTATTGTTAATAAGTAATTTTTTTATGCGTCCGACTCCATGCAAATAAACCTCCATCAACTCAGGACCTTCTTTCTGGTCGCCCGGGAAAAAAGCTTCACCAAAGTTGCGGAATTATCCTTCATTACGCAGCCGGCTGTGACCATGCAGATCAAGACTCTGGAGCATTCCTTGGGCGTTACCCTTTTCAGGAAAGGCGGCAAAACACTCGAGTTGACCGACGCCGGTGAAGTGCTTTTGAATTACGCCGCCCGGATATTCCCCGTGGTGGAAGAAATGGAATATGTGCTTGAAGGCTATGCAGACCTGAGTCGGGGGTCCCTGACCATTGGCACAACGCGCAGTTTTGCGCGCCACCTGATGCCCGGATTGCTGGCTCTTTTTCAAGAACGCTACCCAAAGGTGAAAGTGATTCTAAAAGAAGGCAGTTCGCAGGAAATAGCCGAAGGCCTTGAAAAGTTCAAATACGACCTGGGAGTCATCGGCCGGATCCCGGAATGCAACCGGCTGAAAGTCATCCCTTACACCAAAGAAGAGTTTTGCCTGGTGCTTTCACCTGGCCATCGATTGGCCGGACGCAAGCAGGTGTCGCTGCGGGAGTTGCAAACCGAACCGATCATTATCCGCGAGAGCGGCTCCGGGTCCAGGTATGCCGTGCTTTCCCTCCTGGAAGAACACAAGGTGAAACCTTCCGTTCTGATCGAGGCCGGAAGCGTCGAGTTTATCAAAGAGTACATTATCAAGCAAAAAGGGATCTCTTTTTTATATAAACCCGAAATCCAATTGGAAGCTAAAATGGGCCTTTTAAAATCCGTGGCGATTAAGGAAGGACCGATTTTCGTGCAGACCGACATCGTTTTTTCACGGGATATGGACCCCTCCCCTACGGCCAAAGTCTTTCTGGACTTGGTCACAGCTAAGATCTAACAACATGTTATGGACCCGCCTCATCAGCCGCCTTTTTAAAGAAGCAAAGCCCTATCTGCAGGTGCGGGATGATTTTAAGCACGCCCGCATTTCCCACCAATACGCCCTGCTGCTCATGGGCCATGAACAGGGCGATAAGAAGATCGTCGAACCGGCGGTGATTCTGCATGATGTCGGCTGGTCCTGTTTGGATCTGCAGCAGATTGCCCAGGCCTACGGAGTAAGGGCCGGGGGCCTGGAGGCCATGGAGCTGAACCGCATCCATGAAGTCCAAGGCGCCTTGATCGCCCGCCGTATCTTGCAAGCGCTTGATTATGACGCGGTTTCGACGGACCAAATCACCCGGATTGTCGAGCGGCATGATTCCGGCACGGAAATCGCGACCGTGGAAGAAGGCCTGGTCAAGGATGCGGACAAGTTGTGGCGTTTTTCTCAAATCGGTTTTTGGAAAGAAGTGGAGCGACAGCAGGTGGGTGCGGAAGAACTATACCGGCATTTGGACAAGCATTTACGGACCTGGTTTTTTTCCTTGACGGCCCGGGAACTGGCCGAAAAGGAACTCCGCCGGCGCGCTCAGGAGATGCACCAGGTCCGTCTCGGTCCGGTCCGAGACCCCTGCTCATGATATTGATCACACATATTCCGACTTATATCATGCGCAACTGTTGTGGTTCAACCCGGGATTGGATTACAGGAAAGGCCTGCCTCTCTACTCGACCCAGTCGAAGGTACGTGTGACTGCTTTCTGCCATCCCCGGAACAGTGACTCGCGCCGGTTATCGTCCATTCGGGGTTGCCAGGTCTTGTCTGCGCTCCAGTTTTGGCGCAAACTTTCTATATCCGGCCAGTAACCGACTGCCAACCCTGCCGCATAAGCTGCGCCGAGCGAGGTTGTTTCAGGCACCTTCGGGCGGATGACCGGCACATTAAGAATGTCGGCCTGAAACTGCATGAATAATTCATTTCCCACCATACCGCCGTCTGCCTTCAATGAACTGAGCGTGACACCGCTGTCCTTGTTCATTGCATCAAGCACTTCACGTGTCTGATATGCCGTGGCTTCAAGCGTGGCACGGGCAATATGTCCTTTATTCACGTAACGCGTCATGCCGACGATCGCGCCGCGGGCGCTGTCCTTCCAGTACGGAGCGTACAAACCGCTGAATGCCGGAACGAAGTAGATGCCGCCATTGTCGTCAACCGATTGCGCAAGAGCTTCAACATCAGAAGCCTTCTTGATCAAGCCGAGGTTGTCGCGCAGCCATTGCACCAGTGCACCGGTAATTGCAATCGAACCTTCAAGCGCGTACACCGGCTTCTGTCCGCCGATCTTATATCCCACCGTGGTAAGCAGGCCGTTTTTTGATTCCACCGGCATCCCGCCCGTGTTCATAAGCATGAAGCATCCGGTGCCGTAGGTGTTCTTCGCTTCACCCGGGGCAAAACAAGTCTGCCCGAAAAGCGCCGCCTGCTGATCCCCGAGGTCACCCGCAACAGGAATGCCTTCCCGTGTCACGCCATAGACCTCGCTCGAGGAGACAATCTTCGGCAGCATCCGGTGCGGAATACCCATATCCCGCAGGATACCTTCCTCCCAGTCAAGCGTGGCAAGGTTCATCAGCATCGTACGGCTCGCATTGGTAACATCGGTAACATGCGCTCCCGTCAGGTTCCAGATAAGCCAGGTGTCGATGTTGCCGAAGAGTAATTCGCCTTTCTCTGCTCGTTTTCGCGCGCCCGGCAGATTGTCGAGAAGCCACTTTATCTTCGGGCCGGAAAAATAGGTCGCAAGGGGCAAGCCTGTTCTTGCACGATACCGGTCCTGTCCGCCTTGTCCCGCAAGTTCGGCGCAGATTCCGGCAGTTCGTGTATCCTGCCAGACTATTGCGTTATGTATCGGCCTGCCGCTCTTCTTCTCCCAGATAACCGTCGTTTCACGCTGATTGGTAATGCCTATGGCTGCTATGTTGCCCGGGTTGCATTTGGCAGAGGTCATCGCTTCCGCGACAACACCCTGGGTCCGGGCCCAGATTTCCATAGGATCATGTTCGACCCAGCCCGGCTGAGGATAAATCTGAGGGTGTTCTTTTTGCGCAATGGCGACCGGCAGTCCTGCCTGATCAAAAAGAATACAGCGCGTGCTGGTCGTTCCCTGGTCAATTGCCGCTATAAGTTTCATGGCACCCTGTTTATTTTAGTTCCGGAAAAAAGATGTGAAATCTTTTTCTTTGCCGCATCAAGATAAACATAATAAACCGGCGTAATATAGAGTGTAAGAAGCTGTGAAAAAATGAGGCCGCCAACAACGGCAAGACCCAGTGGCCGCCTTGCTTCGGCTCCTGCTCCAAAGCCTATTGCAATCGGAAGCGTTCCCATGATCGCGGCCATCGTCGTCATCATGATTGGCCTGAAGCGAACAAGGCATCCCTCAAAAATAGCATCCCTCGGGCTTTTATTGTTTTTCCTCTCGTCTTCAAGCGCAAAGTCTATCATCATGATGGCATTTTTCTTCACAATCCCTACAAGCATGATGATGCCGACAAAGGAGTACAGGCTGAGATCGACTTTAAAGATGTATAATGTCAGAAGCGCTCCGAAGCCTGCTGAAGGGAGCCCCGACAGAATGGTAAGAGGATGAATAAAGCTTTCGTATAAAATTCCAAGTATTATATAGATCACCAGTATGGCCGTGATCAGAAGCCACACCATTCCCTTAAAAGAATCCTGAAAGGCCTGGGCTGTTCCCTGAAAGCTCCCGCTAATGGTCGGAGGTACAAGACCCTGCGTAATCTTCCCGACATCCGAGACGGCCTCG
>JAUYEO010000035.1 GCA_030689795.1 Desulfobacterales bacterium
TGCTCTTGGCAGACCCGGACATCAAGCCCTGATTCCGGAACACTATATCCAGGCTCTCGTGGGTGGAAACTCCATCTGGTCGAATTTATTTGCTTCGGTATCCGGCGCTCTTATGTATTTTGCCACGTTAACTGAAGTCCCGATCCTGCAGGGATTGATGGGCGCAGGTATGGGAAAGGGGCCTGCGCTTGCGCTTCTCCTTGCAGGGCCTGCGCTTTCACTCCCAAGCATGATTGTATTGACAGGAATCATGGGTGTGAAAAAAACCGCGACATTCTGCGGCATCATAGTTGTTTTGTCTACAATTGCCGGTATGTTCTACGGCTGGATAGCAGCATAAAGGGAGTTTTTACTTTTATAGTATATATGAAGAACAGGAGGGAAAATGGAAATTAAAATACTTGGGCCTGGCTGCCCGAAATGTAAACAGACAGAAGAGATTGTCCGGCAGGTTGTTGCCGAAGAAGGAATTGCGGCTGATATCGAAAAAGTGATTGATGTCATGAAAATTGCCGGTTACGGAGTTTTCGGGACGCCGGCTGTAATTGTTGACGGCGAGGTTAAGAGCGTGGGCAAGATTCCAAAAAAGGAAGATATAAAAGCATGGATAAAAAAATGACGAGATTACCTGGCCGTATATATATAAAAAACAACATCTGTGTCCCGGTGTTAACGTTTGCTCTTGCATTATTTGTCCTCTCAACGGCTGCTTTTGCTGAAAATATTCCGGCTAAGGGCACAGTCACCATGATAGATCTGGGAGCCAAAGCATGCATTCCCTGTAAGATGATGGCGCCTATTTTGGAGAAAATGGAAAAGGCATATGCCGGGAAAGCGGTTATCCATTTTTATGATGTCTGGAAAAATCGTGAGCCGGCCGTAAGATTTGGAATCCGTGTGATTCCGACCCAGATATTTTTCGATAAGAACGCAAAGGAAGTTTATAGGCATGAGGGCTTTATGAGCGAAGATAATATTGTCAATCAGCTTTCCAAAATGGGAGTAAAATAGGGTAGTTATTATCATCGGAGAGCTTATGATAGAGTCATTTTTTTTGATGGTTAACGAATGGATGACAGGCGGTGCGGGACTCGCTCTTCTCGGATGTTTCTTATGGGGCGTAGTCAGCGTGATGTTCAGCCCGTGCCACCTGGCTTCCATTCCGCTTATCGTAGCCTATGTTGCCGGGCAGGAAAAAGCCGTTGATCCCCGGCAGGCGGGCTGGTACGCGGGAGCCTTTACGCTGGGGCTTTTTATTACCATTGCCCTGATCGGCCTTGCTTGCGCCTTGCTGGGGAGGATGCTCGGCGATGTGGGAATCTGGTGGCAGGTGCTGGTCGGCGGTGTGCTGATCTGGGTGGCCTTGGGAATGCTGGGCGTGGAGGCCTGCTCGATGTCCGGTTCGCTGCTTTACCGTCTGAACCTTAGAGGTCTTCACGGCGCATTCGGGCTGGGCCTTGCTTACGGCGTTCTGTCCGGATCATGCACGTTCGGGTTCATAGCTCCGATACTGGCCATAGTCACCGTCCAGCAAAAGATCCTGACCGGGATTCTGATGATTCTACTGTTTGCGCTGGGGCACTGTCTGCCGATTGTTGTGGCCGGCAGTTCAACTGCCCTGATCCGGAAGCTGACGGAAAACAGGTCATGGCAGGGCGCCGGCAACTGGTTCCGCAAAGGCGCCGGAGTGATTATAGGTTTTCTTGGCCTCTACTTTATACTGAGTCCATTTGTGATTTAACTAAGCGGAGGATTAAATATGCCTGAAGCAAAACAGCTTTCATTTCTTGACAGGTTTTTAACGCTATGGATTTTTCTTGCAATGTTCATTGGTGTTTTCTGGGGATATTTTTTCCCGGGCATAAAGGATGTCATTAACATATTTCAGGTCGGTACCACCAATATCCCGATTGCAATCGGTCTCATCCTTATGATGTACCCTCCTCTTGCCAAAGTAAAATATGAAGAGCTGAAAGAAGTATTTAAAAATTTCAAAGTGCTTGCTCTTTCACTGGTTCAGAACTGGGTTATCGGCCCGATACTGATGTTTCTGCTCGCCATTGCATTTTTATCCGGGCATCAGGAATACATGGTCGGGCTTATCATTATCGGCCTTGCAAGATGTATCGCGATGGTGATCATCTGGAATGATCTTGCATCCGGAGACACTGAATACTGCGCCGGGCTTGTTGCCTTTAACTCCATATTCCAGGTGCTCTTTTTCTCCGTTTATGCATGGATTTTTGTCACAATTCTCCCTGGATGGCTGGGATTAAAAGGGATGGTGGTGGATATTTCCATCGGACAGATCGCTGAAAGCGTATTCATATATCTTGGAATTCCATTTATTGCCGGCATGATTACAAGATTCATCGGCCTTAAGACAAAAGGGAAAAAATGGTACGAAGAAAAATTCATTCCCAGAATAAGCCCCATCACTCTTATCGCTCTTCTGTTTACAATCCTTGTGATGTTTTCCCTTAAAGGCGAATATATTGTCCAGCTTCCCTTTGATGTCATCCGTGTGGCTGTTCCCCTGTGCATCTATTTTTTTATCATGTTCTTTGTCTCTTTTTTCCTTTCAATGAAAGCCGGAGCCACCTATGAACAGTCGGCAACTTTGAGCTTTACCGCCGCTTCGAATAATTTTGAGCTTGCTATTGCCGTGGCAGTGGCTGTATTTGGAATAAATTCCGGGCAGGCATTTGCCGCTGTTATAGGGCCGCTTGTTGAGGTTCCTGTATTGATAAGTCTTGTAAATGTGGCTCTCTGGTTTAAGAAAAAGTATTTTCCGTATGCATTGGAGACACCGACAGGAGTTTGTCATTTAACGTGCAAACCATGACGGCTTCGTAAAAAGTCGGTTTTTGCCACGAAGACACCAAGGCACAAAGAAATGCCTATTGAAAACATTCTGGTATATCTTTGTGTTCTCCGTGATCTCTGTGTGAAAATGGCTTTTTATGAAAGTATCAAATTTGAAGAACAGGACATATGAGTTTTATTAACAGGCAGATTTGCATAAAAACGTCAAGACAGGTTCTCTTTATTACCCTGATTGTCCTTGTTGCTGGATTTGCTTCAAACCGGCTCAGATACGACAAAATGCCTCTTGTGGAAGATTGGTCGGCAAAATCAAATCTTGTGACCCCATCCGGGGAGAATCTCGAAATATCTCTTTCAGAAGCGTCAAACCTGTTTAAAAAAGGTAAGGCCGTTTTTATTGATGCCAGGTCCCGTACAGAGTATGATGCGGGGCACATAAAGGGCGCTACAAGCCTTCCGTACAAGGAAGCTGACTGGAAATTTGTCGAAGCAATGGCCGGAATTTCAGAAGAGAGCGCCGTAATCACATACTGCGACGGTGAAACTTGCGAACTCAGCACGGAGCTTGCGGTTTTTCTCCGTAATGCAGGGTATAAAAATGTGAAGGTTCTGTCAAACGGCTGGTCGGCATGGAAACAAAACGGACTGCCTGTGGACACCGAAAAGTGATGAAAGAAAAAATCAGACAAAAAATCTCAATGACTTTGTATCACGGATCAAGGATTGTTCTGGGCATCGTATTTATTTATGCGAGTTACGACAAGATTCTTCATCCGGCCGCCTTTGCAAAGATCATTTATAATTACCAGATCCTTCCGGATGAACTTGTAAATTTATCCGCCCTCTTTTTACCCTGGCTTGAACTTATAACCGGTTCTCTTCTTATAATCGGAGTATGGCTGCCGGGATCTGTTTTTATCAGCAATATTCTTCTGATCATTTTTTTCTGCGCGCTCATGTATAACAAGGCCCGCGGACTCGATATAAGCTGCGGCTGTTTTTCAACAGGCGAAGGCGAAGCGCCTGAATCAAACCTTTATTTATTACGCGATTTTTCTTTTATTGTTATTTCAGTTTATCTTTTCATCAAAGTTTTCATATCGGATTCTCCCGGCAATAGGGGATCTTCCCTAATATCTCCTTGACTCATGTAATTAATTCATATATTTATGGATTCGCAAAAAGTCGTAAAAGCATTCCGCCTCAGGCGGATTTTACTCTTTTTCGTCATTCCCGCGAAAGCGGGGCACGTCGTGAAGCACCAGCGCTATCCGGTTTTCGGATAGCCTGTATTATTAGCCTTCAATATGAATAAACTTATGCCGGTAAAACGAATATTCGCTTCGATAATTCTTGTGCTCGCCGTTCTTTTATTATCCATCGGCTCCGCAGCCGCTAAAGAAGAGTATGCAAGAAAAACGGGAAAAGGCTGCATATTCTGCCATGAGGAGAAGACCGGGGGCGCCATAAAAACCGCTGGTATTGCATATATCAAAAACGGCTACCAGTATCCTATTCCTCTTCATATCATCAAAAAAGCCGTCAAGGTCCAGAGCGCTTTTCACAAGACAGTAAGATTTATAATTGGATACCTGCACATCCTTGCCGCGTTTATACTTGTCGGCGCTATATTTTACATCCACATTTTCATAAAACCTTCGCAGATAACCGGCGGAATTCCGAAAGGAGAGCGCATACTCGGCATATCGTGCCTGATTACACTTACAATAACCGGCATCTATCTTACCTGGTTCCGCATAGACAGGTTCGGGCACTTTTTTGATAACCCGTTCGGACGCATTCTTTTTATTAAAATCCTGCTTTTTATCCTCATGCTTGCCTTTGCCGTCACGGCTGTTACATTCATACACAGCCGGATGAAAAAGGAATCGCAGGCCGCACATCAAACCATATTTGATCCCGGGAAAATAACTTTTGAAAACCTGAAAGATTTCGACGGATCATCAGGGAAACCTGCCTGCATAATTCATGACAGGAAGATTTATGATGTAACCGAAAGTCCGAAGTGGAAAAACGGAAGGCATTTCGGGAAGCATTCAGCGGGAACGGATCTTACCGAGGCCATAAAAGGGGCGCCTCACGGCCCTGAAATGCTGGAAAAGGTGAAGTTTGTTGCCGAGGTCAAGGGCGGAGAGAAACAGCCTGAAAAGATAAGCGGAACAAGAAAGCTGTTTATTTTCATGGCATATTCAAACATGGTCATCATACTGCTTATAATTTTCTGTATAGCCTCCTGGCGCTGGGGATTCAAGATGTTTCCCCAAACTTTGTCCGGAGAATCTCTTGCCGCAAAGAACTGTATCGACTGCCACAAAAAACTTAATCCGGGCATATATGCCGACTGGAATAAAAGTATTCATGCCGGAGTCGGGGTGGATTGTTACAAATGCCATAAGGCGGCTGAGGCGCTTTCGTCTGTGGCAAGTTCATCTCATTTGAAACATTCGTCTCTGTCGGTAACTGCTTTTGTGAGCCCGAAGACCTGTTCGGAATGCCACCCGAAGGAAACTGCCGAATACGCAAAAAGCAAACACGCAAACACGATCGAGATAATGTGGAAAATCGACAAATGGCTTCAGATGGGCATGAACAATCATATTGAAAGAAGTAGCGGATGCTATGTCTGTCACGGTACTGTTGTCGATATAAAAGACGGCAAACCGGCCGAAGGATCATGGCCGAATGTCGGAGTCGGCAGGAAAAATCCGGACGGAAGTCTGGGAAGCTGTTCAAGCTGTCATACAAGGCACAGATTCTCTGTTGCCGAGGCAAGAAAGCCTGAAGCCTGCGGCCAGTGTCATCTCGGTCCGGACCATCCCCAGATCGAGATCTACAATGAATCAAAACACGGCGCCATATATAAAGCAGAGGCGGTGGAGTGGAACTGGGTTACCGATGACGGGAAATGGATGGCTGGAAGGGACTTCAGGGCTCCGACATGCTCGGCATGCCATATGTCTGCCGCGCAGGGTGTTTCAAGGTCTCATGATGTTACTGAAAGGCTGTCGTGGGAACTCCAGGCTCCTTCGACGGTCCGGCCGTCCGATTTCAAGGCTTTCCCTGCAAAGACGGACTGGAAAAACGAGAGAAGAAAGATGGGAATGGTCTGCCGCCAGTGCCATTCGGAAGAATGGACAAATTCACATTTTAAAAATCTTGATAATGTAATTTCAAACTATGAGAGCAATTACTATAAACCTGCCGCAAAAATCATGGATAATCTTTACGCAAAAGGAATCCTGACAAAAAGCAGCTACTTCGATGAGGAGCTTGAATGGGAATTCTATGAATTATGGCACCATGAGGGAAGAAGGGCCAGGATGGGTTCAGCCATGATGGCCCCCGATTATGCATGGTGGCACGGTTTCTATGAACTCAAGCACCGCTTCAATACAATAAAGGAGCTTTCCGAAGAGGCCCTGAAAAAAGGGAAAGTTTACGTTTATAAGGATTTTCCCGGAAAAGAGGGCAATGATTAGTTGGGAGATGATCCTATAATTTTTCCTCTTGTGCTTATAACAACCTTTTCCATAGGCACTTTTACACCGGCTTTTTCCATTCCCTTTTTAACTATCATGGGAAGACCCGAACAGCAGGGAACCTCCATGATTACAACCGTGACACTTTTTATTCCGGCTGTTTTAAAAACATCTGCGAATTTGTCTATGTATTCCTGAACATCGTCGAATTTGGGGCATCCCATCATTACTGCTTTCCCTTTAAGAAAATCCCTGTGAAGGG
Source organism: Desulfobacterales bacterium (assembly GCA_030689795.1). GTDB lineage: Bacteria > Desulfobacterota > Desulfobacteria > Desulfobacterales > RPRI01 > RPRI01. Next base: position 6,589 of record JAUYEO010000035.1, read on the forward strand.
TCGGAAAAGAGACGGGCACGCAGTCCGCCAATACCAGAAGATCGGCTCCTTTCAGAAAAGGGGCTTTTGCCGGAACGAGTTTTATCTGAATCGGCCAGTGGGAAAGGGCTGAATCGCCGGCTTCTCCAATAAAAGAAGGCTTGTTGGCATCCTTACAGGTAAAAATCTGTACTCCGGCCGACTGGCATCCGCACGGCGACGCAGGTTCTGTCACCTCCGCTTTTTTTTGCTTATCATGAAGGTGTTTTTCAACTGCCTCCACATCGAACTCATCAGCTTCGCGCTCGATTATTTGCAGCGCTCCGGTGGGGCATTCCCCGATACAGGCGCCAAGCCCGTCGCAGAAGTTATCGGAAACGACCTTTGCTTTTCCGTCGATAATCTGAAGCGCGCCTTCCGCGCATGACGTAACACACTGCCCGCAGCCGTCACAAAGCTCTTCGTCGATCTTTATAATTTTTCTTTTTACTTTCATATTATATCCTCTCTAAAAGAACCTCACGGGCAACAATCCTGCCGATTCCGGTTAAAAACGATTTATCAATAATTTCAGCTGTTTTATCTTTATCAATGGGATTATCTTTCATGTTTTCTTCAATATTGACGATCATATCGGAATCATAAACCGTTTTAAAATTTATATTGTCATCAGGTCTCGGATGATGATGATGACTTACGATATCGCATACTTCGTCTATCAGTTTCTCTTTTGCGCCGAGCTTTATCAGTATCGCTTTTGCAATCGGAGGCCCTTCTTCTTCCTGGTATTTCGGAGCCGTGCTGTTGTATTTCCTTTCAGCCTCGACAATTCCTATGTCATGAAGATAGGCTGCGGAGAGAATCACCGCAAGGTTGCCGCCTTCCAGTTTCCCTATGCGTTCGGCGTACCGGGCAACCTTTGAAGCATGCCCGATACGTTTGAAATCGGACTTGAAATACCTTTTCATCTCGACAGCGACCCTGTCCTTCAATAAGTTTTCTTTTTTGGCGAGAAGCTCTTCGGGAAGGGTTCCGAGGCATTGTTCGGCGTATTCGCAGTAAGAAGCGCACCCGAAATCCATATTCGGATTTATGAATCTGTATCCGCAATTATTGCATTTGCGCGCCGTGTCATCTTTGAAAAACTCAACTCTGCTGCCGCATTTCGGGCAATTTACATCAAAGATGGCGCCCTGCTTCCAGTACCGGCTGTCCTGTCCGGGGCATTTCATAGTATCCTCCAAATTATCCCAATATAGCCTTCAAGTCTTCATCAGGAGTCTTAATCGGCATGATGTTGAATTTATCAACCAGAACATTTAAAACGTTCGGCGTGATAAATGCCGGAAGGCTTGGCCCGAGCCTGATGTCTTTTATTCCAAGGTAAAGAAGAGTCAGTAAAATTGCAACTGCCTTCTGCTCATACCATGAAAGTATCATGGAAAGAGGAAGATCATTTACCCCGCAGTTGAACGCCTTTGAAAGCGCAACCGCAATCTGTATGGCCGAGTAAGCGTCGTTGCACTGTCCGATATCGAGAAGCCTCGGTATTCCGCCGATATCTCCAAGATCCTTGTCAAAGAATCGGAACTTGCCGCAGGCAAGAGTTAAAACAACGCAATCAGAAGGAACCTTTTCAACAAACTCGGTATAATAATTGCGTCCCGGCTTTGCTCCGTCGCATCCTGCAACAAGGAAGAAGTGTCTTATAGCCTTACTCTTAACAGCCTCGATAACCTGCCCAGCCACTCCCATGACTGCATTGCGGGCAAAACCGACCATAACGGTTTTGCCGTCGGTATCTTTGTCAAAACCCGGCAGGGAAAGCGCTTTACTGATTACCGGCGCAAAATTCTTGTCCGAAATGTGAGCGACACCCGGCCATCCGACAAGACCGGTTGTAAAGATGTTGCCTTTGTAAGAATCTTTCGGCTTCTGAATGCAGTTTGTCGTCATGAGTACTGCGCCCGGAAACTCAGCAAATTCTTTAGCCTGGTTCTGCCAGGCGGTTCCATAATGGCCGTAGAAGTGGGAATACTTTTTAAGGCCCGGATAACCGTGAGCAGGAAGCATCTCACCGTGAGTATATACATTTATGCCTTTGCCTTCGGTCTGTTTTAATATTTCGTCCAGGTCTTTTAAATCATGCCCTGAGACAAGAATGGCCCTTCCTTTTTTCGCATAAAGAGGAACTTTTGTTGGAACAGGGTGGCCATATGCGCCTGTGTTGGCGGCATCAAGAATTTCCATCGCCCACAGGTTTGCTTCTCCGCATTTTAAAACAAGACCGACAAGCTCATCTGCCCCAAGATTTTTATTCAACCCGGCTGCCATTGCCTCATAAATGAACCTGTAAATTCTTTCATCCGTTTTTCCTAAAATCATCGCGTGATCCGCATAGGCTGCAACCCCCTTAACTCCGTAAGTCAATATATGCTGAAGTGATAAGATATCAGGATTGATATCAGGGGCACTCTTTATGCCGACTTTTTCTCCCTGGGCAACAAGGCCTTCGATCGTCTTTTCAGGCACAAAGAGAGCCGGGTCTTCGGTAAAGCCTGTTTTGATTCCGGCTTTTGAAAGCTTTTCTTTCAGCGAATCGCGAAAACCGACACACTTGTTAATAAGTTTCTGAAACCGCGACGGGTCAAAATCCACATTCGTCAAAGTGGAAAAAACCGCCTCACAGGTAAACTTGTCGATCTCTTTGTCGGTAATGCCC
>JAUYEO010000040.1 GCA_030689795.1 Desulfobacterales bacterium
AGTACATTTCTGACCATTTTGTTACGGCTCCTTATGCCAGTCACGGCTTACGGCTCCTTATGCCGGTCACGGCTTACGGCTCCTTATGCCGGCCACGGCTTACGGCTCCTTATGCCGGTCACGGCTTACGGCTCCTTATGCCGGTCACGGCTTACGGCTCCTTATGCCGGTCGCCACATTTCAATGTTACGGTTATTTTTGAACGACGGCTTACCTGTAACAGGATTTCTACAATCACAACGGAAAGGGCTGCAATATGTCCGGCCTGGCAAGCCATTTATGTTATTGAACCGAAACAGCGAGCGCATTCCCCGCCGAAGGTCCCGCCAATCAGTATGGCGGGCGGACTTCCGGCGGGAAATCTTCAATTATTCCAAAGTGTTAAGACTGCATTGATTATATGCGGGCAGCCGATAGATTTTCGAAGCATTACACAAACAGAGGCGGGTTTGTCAAGGATTAATCCATAATTTAGTATAAAAAGGCCGGATATCAAGGGTTGATGACTTCATAATAATAAATCTTGCAATTGGCTCATTAGACCAGAATAAATTTGGCTGTTACAGATTCATTAATGAGATAAACGAAGAAAACGATTGAAATTAAAGGTTCTGGTCAATAAACGTAAATTTTTAATCATCATCGATTATTTTTCTTTACAATCATGAATATTTTGGTAAAATAACTGTTGATTTTTTGTTTGAAGCCGTATAAAAGAGACAGTTCTTATTGGAATGGGTGGTATTAATTTACAATATTTTTAATTAGTTTAGTAATAAACGCAAGAAATAATTGAGCGGGCCAGAGTAGCTCAGTAGGTAGAGCGCCTCACTTGTAATGAGGATGTCGCGGGTTCAATTCCTGTCTCTGGCTCCAGATGTCATCCGGGTGGGGTTCCCGAGTGGCCAAAGGGAACAGACTGTAAATCTGTCGGCGAAGCCTTCGGAGGTTCAAATCCTCCCCCCACCACCAACCTTGAAAGCGAGTCGTATGTAGGAGATTCCGTTGGGTGATGGAATCGATAATAAACTACATGGCTTTCTCCTGGAGTGTTGCTCCAAGATTTGTGGGAAAACGCAAACTTCTCTGGACTTTTTCGGAATTTTAAGAGAGGATTATATGGTAATGTGCGGGAGTAGCTCAGCTGGTAGAGCTCTAGCCTTCCAAGCTGGATGTCGCGAGTTCGAATCTCGTCTCCCGCTCCAGATCATAAGTTTTATTCGGCCTGCTTTTGGAGCATTCAGTATAAAGCCGTTAATGCGCCCACGTAGCTCAGATGGTAGAGCTCTTCCTTGGTAAGGAAGAGGTTCACCGGTTCGATTCCGGTCGTGGGCTCCATAGTCAATTATTAATTATAATTGCATATTATTGAGCATACTTGTTTTATGGCTGAAAGAAAGATTGTTGACATCTGTAGCTTTTAAGTTTTCTTAATACGGAAAATTAAATACCAAAATCACGGGAGGGGGATATGGGAAAGAAGAAATTTGAGAGGACGAAGCCGCATGTTAACGTAGGTACGATAGGTCATATAGATCACGGGAAGACGACGTTGACGGCAGCGATAACGAAGCATTGTGCATTGAAGGGGATGGGGGAGTATGTGCCTTTTGACCAGATAGACAAGGCGCCTGAGGAGAAGGAGCGCGGGATAACGATAGCGACAGCGCATGTAGAGTATGAGACAAAGAAGCGACATTATGCGCATGTGGATTGTCCCGGTCATGCCGACTACATCAAGAACATGATAACGGGAGCTGCGCAGATGGATGGAGCGATACTGGTGGTGGGAGCTGATGACGGGCCGATGCCGCAGACGCGGGAGCACATATTGCTTGCGAGACAGGTTGGAGTGCCGAAGATAGTTGTATTTTTGAACAAGTGCGACATGGTGGACGACAAGGAGCTGATAGAACTTGTAGAGCTGGAGTTGAGGGAGCTTTTGGATAAGTATGAGTTTCCCGGGGATGACACGCCGATAATACGGGGCAGTGCATTGAAGGCATTGGAGAGTGATGATGCCAATAGCGAGGAAGCGAAGTGCATATTTGAGTTACTGGATGCGATAGATACATTTATACCTGAGCCAGTGCGTGACATAGACAAGCCGTTTTTGATGCCGATAGAGGATGTTTTCAGCATATCCGGACGAGGGACAGTGGTAACGGGCCGTGTTGACCGCGGGATAATACACGTAGGTGATAATGTAGAGATAGTGGGGATACGACCGACGATCAAGACGGTGTGTACGGGAGTTGAGATGTTCCGGAAGCTTTTGGACGAGGGGCGTGCGGGAGACAACATAGGGGCATTGTTGCGTGGGACGAAGCGTGAGGAAGTAGAGCGCGGGCAGGTGTTGGCAATACCCGGGTCGATAACGCCGCACACGAAGTTCAAGGCAGAGGTTTACATATTGAGCAAAGAGGAAGGCGGGAGGCACACGCCGTTTTTCAACGGATATCGACCGCAGTTTTATTTCAGGACGACGGATGTAACCGGGATATTGACATTACCTGAGGGGATAGAGATGGTAATGCCCGGTGACAATGTAACGATAACGGCAGATCTGATAACGCCGATAGCGATGGAGACGGAGCTTCGGTTTGCGATAAGGGAAGGCGGCCGGACGGTCGGCGCCGGAGTAGTCAGCGAAATACTCGGATAA
>JAUYEO010000044.1 GCA_030689795.1 Desulfobacterales bacterium
TTTTAAAACATCAGAGCCAATTGCAAAAGTCCTAAAAAGAGAAGAATTTGTCATTCCCACGAAAGTGGGAATCCAGTCTTTTCAAGGTGTTGCAAAAATTTCTGGATTCCCGTTTGCACGGGAATGACGACTTTTGCAATTGGCTCATCAATATACGCAATTGTCAAACCGAAACCGAAAACCGTTATTGAGGCTTTCCGCCAAAAAGCAGCGGGGAATGCGCTCGCTGTTTCGGTTCACACCTGTTGATTTTTTTCGCCTGCCGCCGATATATATATCGCGGCAAGTATCAGTGACCCTCCGGCCAGTTTCAACAGGGTAAACTGCTCCCCAAAAATAATGTATGCGAGAATGGAGCTTCCGACCGGCTCTCCCAGAAGCGCAACGGCTACAAGCCCCGGCGAAAACCACTTCAAAGCCCAGTTAAAGCACGTATGCCCGGTGAGCTGGCTGATGAGAGCAAGTCCAAAGAATGATGCCATAGTGCCTGTGTCATAGCCTGTAACCTGCAGTCCATACAGAAGCACTGCAAGCCAGAGGAAAACCGCTGCGCTTCCGTAACAGACCGTTATATACGCGATCAGGGAGAGCCTGCTGCGCAGGTTTCTTCCAAGCAAAAGGTAAAACGCCGCGCATATGCCGCCTGATAGAGCGAGAAAATCTCCGAATAAAGCTTCTCCGCCTGCGGCAAAATCGTCTGCACCGATAATAGCGCCTCCGGCAACCCCGATTATAATTCCGGCAACGGAAGATACCTTAAGACGCTCTCCTGTCATAAAAAAAGTAAAAAGACCGACCCATAAAGGGTTGGTATTTACCAGCACGACGCTGTTGGCTATTGATGTATAGCCCAATGATGAGATCCACGCTATAAAATGCAAGGCAAGAAACAACCCGGATAATCCCGCAAGAGTAAAATCCTTTCCGGAAAGGTTTATGATTTCATCTCTTGCCTTCCACCAGGCAACAGGAGCTATTATCAGTGTTGCAAGACCTGTCCTGTATGCAGCAATAACAACAGGGTGGGCATCCGCAAGGCGGGCAAAAATCGCCCCGGTCGATACGGCCGCAATGCCGATTCCAAGAGCAAGATAGCGTGATGTATTAGTGTCGGAATTTTGCAAAGCTACCCGCCCGTACCCTTATCGGGCGAAGTCGCCGAAAATGCGGATGGGTTTATCTCTTTGATATAATTTCTTATTCCTTTTACTATGGCTTCGCATAACATATCCTGGTAGACGGAATTGTTAAGACGTTCGCACTCTCTCTTGTTGCTTATAAATGAAGTTTCAATCAGTATTGCAGGCATCTGAGCCCCCAAAAGAACATAGAAAGGCGCCTGTTTCACACCCTTGTTTTTTATCAAATCGAATTTTGTGGACAAATGTCCGCAGATCGACTCCTGTACATGACTCGCAAGGCGGCTTGACTCGTTGATTTTGGCGTTTTGCATCAGATCGTTTAATATTGTCTGCAGATCGCTGATGTTTTTTGTCGAAGTGGCATTTTCCCGCGCCGCTACCCGTATGGCTTCATCATCGGTGGCAAGGTTCAAATAGTAAGTCTCGATACCGTATGCGCTTTTGTTTCTGGCCGCATTTGTGTGTATGGATATGAAAATATCCGAGTTTTTCGTATTCGATATTGCCGTGCGCTCCTCAAGCGTAAGGTATTTGTCGCTGGTTCTTGTCATTATTACTTCGCAATTGAGCTCTTCCCGGATTTTCCCGGCAAGTTTTTTCCCCAGTTTAAGAACAATATCCTTTTCATGAATACCTTTAATATAACCGGGAGCGCCGAAGTCATCTCCGCCGTGCCCTATGTCGACAGTTATCTTCTTCACGCCCAGAGCAAACTGCTTTGCAAGGTCGCCCACCCCGATTTTTTTCTCCTCGATCTTATCTCCATCCTTTACCGGCACTTCTTCTTCACGGCCACCCCATACATCTATTACAATCCTGAACGGATTTTTCAGAGAAAATATTTTATAGGTTTTAAAAGACTTGATATCAACTGCAACCCTCACTGCTTCGGGCTCATACTGGCCTGCCCTTGCATCACTGAGCAAATCATCATTTATGGGAATCACCTTCTTGATGTTGTCGCCTAACCTGCTGTTGGCCAGATCCACAAACAAGCGCTGCGGCTTATTGAGGGATGGATCCTGTTTTAAAAGCCTGTGAGTATATCCGGTTTCACCGTCCGCATCTATGACGATCCTGGTATAGTTCGGATTTGACCAGTACCTCAGATCCATAACGGTCACAGTGCCCTGGCTTTTTGGAGCCGGGCTTTCAACACCGCCTTTAACTCGTATATTATCTGCGGCAATAATCTCTTTTATCGTATCTGCAGGTTCTGCCGGTGCTTTAACCTGTTCATTTTTGTCTTTCTCTTTTTTCAGATCACGGGGCTTTTCAGGCTCTTCCCGTTGAACTGGAACCGGTACAATTTTATTGATTTTTTCTTCTTTCGCCTCTTTCTTCTGTTCCCCGTAACTCAAATCCTTTTGCTCAGACGTTTTCTTCGAAATGACGGTTCCGGTAATTTTTTTAATCTCATCCGCAGCCTTCGATTTATATTTGCTTGCCGGAAACTTTTTTATAATCCTTTCAAAATTATCAACAGCTTCATTTTTATCCGCTGTTTTTTGTGACCGTTTATAAAGCTCGAGGTATATTTCCCCGGACATGTAAAGGCTGGGAGGCGCCCATGCTCCCGAAGGGTCATCTTTGTACACATACTCGAATTTTTTAATGCACTCGAGCCAGTGCTGTCTGTATTTTTGCTTTGCGGGATTCTTCCGCAGCAATTTGTATGCTGCCTCCGCCTCAAAGTATCGCTCTTTTGAGTCGCCCGCAAATATCAGGATGGGCTGCAGCAGCAAAATAAGAAAAATAGCTGCGGCAATCAGGCAAATGATGCCTCTTGTCCGACTCTTAAACCGGTCAACATCCGTTTTTCCAGTCTTCTTATTTTCCCAATTTCTCAACTTTCCTCGTCCTTAGTCCTTTGAACCTTGCCCCCTGCTCCTTGCCCCTTTCCTCAATCATCTCCAGCTTTCCTGGCCTTTTCCTGCAGTTCATTAAGGCAATTCAACGCATCAAGAGGAGTCATTTTAGATATATCAATATTTTTGAGTCTTTCAACAATAAAGTCTTCCGGCCTTGGAAACATGCTTATCTGCGAATGCATCTTTTTCGACCCGGCTCCGTTTTCCGCAAATAACGGAATTCCGTTTATCCCATGTTCACTTTCGATTTTATAAAGAATTTTTTTTGCGCGGGCGATAATCTTTTCAGGAATACCGGCGAGTCTTGCAACCTGTATCCCGTAACTCCTGTTTGTCCCTCCTTCGGCAAGCTTTCTTAAAAATATTATTTCATCATTCCACTCTTTTACCAGTATATTAAAATTCTTCACGCGCGGTTTTGCCGAAGCAAGCTCTATCAACTCATGATAATGTGTGGCAAAGAGGGTTTTAACACCTTTTCCGTTAAGATCATGCAGGTATTCGGCAACCGCCCATGCAATACTGAGCCCGTCAAAGGTGCTTGTGCCTCTTCCAATTTCATCCATTATAACCAGGCTTTTTGCTCCGGAACTATTAAGAATATTGGCGGTCTCCTGCATCTCCACCATGAAAGTGCTCTGTCCCGCGGAAAGGTTGTCAAGTGCTCCCACCCTTGTAAAAATTCTGTCGGTCATATTTATCGATGCCTTTGCAGCGGGCACAAAAGAGCCAATATGCGCCATAAGAACGATCAGAGCAACCTGGCGAAGAACAGTCGATTTGCCGGCCATGTTCGGGCCTGTTATGATCAGTATCTGGTTCTCTTCATCATCCATCCTTATTGAATTAGGAACGAACCGTTCGCCTGTTATCATTCTTTCAACAACAGGATGGCGCCCGTCTTCAATCAATATCAGCCCTTCGCCGTTCAGTTCAGGCCTTGTGTAATTATCCTCATGAGCAATTTCGGCAAATCCGGCTATGC
>JAUYEO010000048.1 GCA_030689795.1 Desulfobacterales bacterium
AGAGCTTTGAATATCTCCCATTCGGGTTTGGCAGGGGTAATGGGCTTTGGCATTCCGTAAGAATGCGATTCAGACTCCGCCAACGGCAGCATATTCGCTCCCATGAAATCCGGGCAGCCCCAATGGATATACGCCCACGAAGCCATGATTTCGGCTCTGCCTGTTTCTCTTTGTTGAGAATCAGGGGGCGTTGATATGTTTCCTTAAAAATTTCTTGCGAAAGGCCAAAGCCCATTACCCCTGCCAAACCCTTTAATCAGATGTTATGCAAAGCTCTCGTCACCAAGGATAATAAATAACTTTCAGCTTCTCCGCCTCAGGCTGACCGCTTTTATGCCTTTTTTACGAAAGCATCATTAATCGGAAACCTACCAGATTATTATATTACCGTCAACGAAAAGAGGCTATAAGCGGTTTCAGTCGATAGAAAGAGACTGAAAACTCCGGGCAAGCGGTTATTGACTTGAATGTTTGCTTCTGGTATGGCTCCGCAAATAAAAACATCATTGAAAGGATTTTCAAAAAAATGGAAAGAACACTGTCTATCATAAAACCGGATGGAGTTTCACGCGGACTTATCGGCGAAGTTATCAGGCGCTTTGAAAAAAATAATATTAAAATCGTCGCCATGAAGATGATTCATATGACCAAAACAGAGGCTCAGGGTTTTTATGTCGTGCATAAGGAGCGCCCTTTTTTCGGAAGCTTAACCGATTTCATGTCATCAGGTCCTGTCGTGGTCATGGTGCTTGAGGGAGAGAATGTCATTGCAAAAAACAGGGAACTGATGGGGGCTACAAACTACAAGGAAGCGGCACCCGGGACGATTCGCGCTGATTTTGCAACGGAGATAGAAAAAAATATTGTGCATGGTTCGGATTCTCCCCAGTCGGCGGCATTTGAAATCGGATTCTTTTTTAACAATTTTGAACCGAAACAGCGAGCGCAATCACCGCTGCTTGCGGCGGAGTGAGCGAGCGAAATAAAAACAGATAAAAAGTCCATACGGTCGAAGATTCCCCGTAGCCTGCTGCGGGGATCTTCAAATTGCAGGCTGATGTCGGAAAAAGTAAATCTTGATAATATTTCCATTGTAATGGCCCGGCCCCGGTATCCTGAAAATATCGGGGCTGCGGCAAGAGCAATGTGCAACATGGGCATAAAAAAGCTTGTTGTAGTTGCTCCGGAGAACTTTGACATTGAAAAAGTCCGGAAACTGGCAACCCATGCAGCTTCTGAGGTAGTTGATAAAATAGAAATATATGAGCATGTCAGAGAGGCTCTTGCCCCGTATAACTATGTTGTCGGCACTACAGCCCGCCTTGGAGGAGAACGCCGGACAATATCATCTCCTTCGGTTGCGGCAAAAAATCTTGTGTCCATATCCCGGAAAAACAGAGTTGCAGTTCTGTTTGGTTCTGAAGACAGGGGGCTTTTAAATGATGATATCAGGCTCTGCCACGAAATTGTCAATATTCCGGCTTCAGATTTTTCCTCCCTGAATGTTTCCCAGGCTGTTCTTATAATCTGTTATGAACTTTTTCTCGCAGGTCTGGAAGAGAAACCAAAGTTTGAGCCCAGGCTCGCTACCCGCTATGAACTTGACGGAATGTATGACCAGTTAAAGGAAATACTTGTCAGGATCAATTACATTAATCCCGAGAATCCGGACTACTGGATGAACAAGCTGCGCCGTTTTTTCACAAGACTTGAACTTCGCGCCCGGGAAGTAAGCATCATAAGAGGTATATGCAGGCAGATCGACTGGTACGGCAGGAGCTGTTATAAAGAGGGATCTGTTGAAAATAAAAAAAGGAAATAAAAAGGATAAACATGAGACTTGTCAGATACGGCGACAAAGGCAAAGAAAGGCCTGGCCTGCTTAAAAAGGATGGAATGATCGTCGACTTGAAAGGTATCTTTCCGGATATGCCGGATATAGGATATGAGTTTTTTAAAAACGGCTGGCTTGAAAGAGTGTCGTCCGTTGATGACCCGGGTATGAAAATGAATGTGCGGACCGGATGCCCGCTATCCGGGTCGTCCAAGATAATTTGCCTGGGAAAGAACTATGCCGAACATGCGAAAGAAGGCGGTTTTGACAGCCCCCAAAAGCCTCTCCTTTTCTGTAAATCCCCAAACGCTTTAAACGGGCCGTTTGATAATGTTTTGCTTCCTGAAAGCAGCGGACAGATTGACTGGGAGGTTGAACTTGCAGTCATTATCGGACGGGAAGGGAAAAGAATAAGCAGAAAAGATGCCTGGCAATATGTTGCCGGATATTCGGTTATGAATGACGTATCAGGAAGGCAGGCTCAGTTTTCGGATTCACAGTGGTACAGGGGAAAATCCTTTGATACTTTCGCACCCCTTGGCCCTGCGATCGTCACCGAAGACGAAACAGGAGACGTGCGGAACCTGCGGCTCACCTGTAAGGTCAATGGCGAAATCATGCAGGATGGAAATACAAAAGATATGATTTTTGACATACCCTTTATAATCGAAAACATAAGTGAAGATATCACGCTCATGCCGGGAGATATAATATCCACTGGAACTCCTTCAGGAGTCGGAATTTTCAGAAACCCGCCTGTGCTTTTAAACCCGGGAGATGTCGTGGAATGCTCTATCGAAAAAATCGGAACAATTATAAATAAATTCGTGTCCGGTGTTAAATAATCGCATCCGGTGTATCCAGAGAATAAAAAACCGAACCATTCTTCATAATTTTATCAATGATATTGGAAAGCTGAATTACATTGAAAGGTTTCTGGATGAAACCGCAGCAACCTTTTTTGATTATTTCGGCAGCTTGTCCGGTAATGCTGTAACCGCTTGAAAGAAGAACCCTTACATCCGGATCTATCTCCTTCATCTCTTCAAACACGATGTTTCCGCTCAAATCGGGCATGATCATATCGAGGATGACAAGGTCAATTTTCCCTCTGTTGTTTTTGTAAACTTCAAGGGCTTCCCTGCCTCCGTTTGCAAGAAGCACGTTATATCCGAGTTTTTTAAGGATCACTTTGCCGAGACTGATTATCATCTCCTCATCATCTACAAAGAGGATCGTTCCGCTTCCTTTGATAATTCTTTCAACCGGTTGTATTTTCTCGTTTATTTCTTTCTTTTCTATTACCGGCAGATATATGCTGAAGGTTGTTCCCTTTCCTGTCTCACTGTAAACATTTATAAATCCGCCATGATTTTTTATGATACCGTAAGCTGATGCAAGACCAAGCCCGGTTCCCCTTCCCATCTCTTTTGTGGTGAAAAAAGGATCGAATATTCTCTGCCTGGTGGCATCATCCATTCCTATGCCCGTATCGGTTATTGAAATCCTTACATATCTGCCGGGGTTGATCTTGTAAGTCTTTACATATCCTTCATCAATTGTGATATTTTCTATATCAAGGTACAAATCTCCTCCGGCCGGCATTGCCTGCCATGCATTAACATAAATATTTAAAAGTACCTGCTCGATCTGGCCCTGATCGACTTCAACAGACCATATCCCATCCTGGAAGCGCGTGTAAATCCTTATTTCTTTCTTGGTGCGCCCGAACATTCCGGAAGTTTTTTCAACAAGTTCGTTCAGGTCTGTTGCCTTAACATGATATTTTCCGGATCTTGCAAACCCGAGAAGCTGTTTTGTGAGGTTTGAACCGCTTATCACATATTGCTCGATATTCTTCAGTTTTTCATATTGCGGATCTGAAGGATCTATATCCATCAGTACTATGGAAGCATTGCCCTGTATGCCCATAAGAATATTATTGATGTCGTGAGCAATTCCTCCTGCAAGAGTTCCGATGGCCTCCATTTTCTGCGCCTGATAGAATTGCGATTCAAGCTTCTTTTTTTCCTTTTCCGCCCGGATGCGCTCGGATACGTCCCGGAGAAGCCCCCTGAATCCGGTTTTGTTCCCGTCCTGATCCATGACAAGAAAAGACGAAATTTCGAGAAGCTTTGTACTCCCGTCTTTGGTAATGATTTCGTAGTCATTTACCTTTGACGGTTCGCCTGTCCGGTAAACTTTGTTGAATACAGAAAACATTCTTTTTGCGGTTTCAGGAGTTGTGTACTCTCGGTTGTTCAGGCCTATCAGTTCATCCCTGGTATATCCGCCGATCAGCTTTTCCACAGCATCATTAACGTAAGTTATATCACCCTTGAGGTTGACTTCATAGAAAACCTCTTCAATGTTTCCGAGGATAGACCTGTATCTGGCTTCGTTTTCACGCAGATCTTCCTCGGCCCGCTTGCGCTCGGTGATGTCGATAAAACTCTCAACGTAACAATTCCTTCCCTTGATGGTAATAGGATAAACGGTTTTCAGAATATCTTTTAGATGTCCATCAGCGCAAAGCAGCTTACGTTCAGAGTTATCGATAGTTTGACCGAGCTCTTTGACCGGACATTTCCCTGCCTGGGCAGGACAAACCAATGAGTGACAGATCTGTCCTATAATCCTCTCTTTGGTCAGCCCGATCATTTCAATGGCAGCCTGATTAGCTTCAATAATGATCTGAGTGTCCCTGTCAATAATGAAAATCCCGGTTCCTACTATATTGAAGATTGCCCGTAGTTTGGTTTCGTTATCCCGCAACGCTTCCTCAGCCCGCACGCGCTCTGATTCCGATTGTTCCAGTTCATGGATTTTCTGTTTTAAGAAGGTGTTCTCTTCGAGGAGTTCCTGCTTTGTCCTGGATTGATGTTTCATTTGATGTCCCCTGTCGTAATAAACGGTACTGGCTGGAACAAAAAAGGGCGATATTCGTTATATGACATATAAGCTCTTGTGAAAACTACCAGATACCCATTATGATGTCAAATAGAAAGAAGGCCATCACGTACTGTTTGCCATTTGAAATCATCAACTTATCCTGACTTATGCTGATTGTTGCTTTCAGGAAGCAACTTCTCTTTTTCACCAAATCCGGAACAATAAATATTGATGAACCCGTAAAAAGTCCGATTTTATAACATATTGAAATAATTTAAATTATATAAAGATTTCTCTTGACTTTTCTGTATTCGGTTGATATTAATAGCCAACAGAATCAAAAGGTTAAGAGGAAAATCATGATAAATATGCAAAATCCCAATCAGCGTTACATTTTCGATCCATGGAGTATGATCTCCCCCAAAAGACGGAGACTACTCGATTCGGGTTGGCCTGGATTGTTCCATGAACATATCCTGCCATCTATCCCGGTCGCTGAAGTTACAAAGCATTTCGATGCAGACATGGGACGGCCGTCCAAAGAACTATATGCGATGTTAGGCGCTCTTATTCTGCAACAGGCATTTAATCTTACCGATGAAGAAACGGTCCAGCAATATGCTTTCAACACGCAATGGCATTATGCGTTAAATATCACAGAAGAGTCGGATAATGCCAAATACCTCTGTCTTAAAACACTTTGGAGCAACCGCGACATCATTGTCGGCAATGATCTTGAAGACAAAATATTCAGCGCCGGCACTGAAAAGCTGGCGCAGGCTTTCAAGGTCAATATGGATAAACAGCGGCTCGACTCGGTACATATCAAATCCAACATGCGGCGGCTGGGTCGGATCGGCATTTTTTCCAAAACCATCCACAAATTTCTGGTAAATCTGCGGCGTCAGCATCCGGCCCTATTCGACACTGTCGATAAACAGATCGTTGAAAAATATCTGACCGAAAGCGCTCTGGGCTGCTTTTCCATGGTAAAGCCGTCTGAATCCGGAAAAACCCTGACCGAAGTCAGCAAGGATTTGTTTGCGCTGTTTACTCAGTTTAAACGCCTGGATGAAATCGCTTCCATGAGCAGCTTCAAACTACTGGAACGGGTTTTAAATGAGCATTGCAATCTGACCGGCAACACCGACAATCCGGTTGAGGTTAAGAAACCCAAAGAGATTGCATCCGATTCCCTGCAGAATCCCTCTGACCCGGATGCCACGTACAGCGGCCATAAGGGTCAAGGATATCATGTTCAGATCATGGAAACATACTCCCCATGCGATAATCCCGAAGAAAAAACACTTAACCTGATTACCTATGTTCATGTGGAGCAGGCGCACCAAAGCGATGCCAACGCCCTTGAGCCAGCTATTGAATCCGCTGAAGCAAACGGACTCAAGCCGAAAGAAGTTCTGGCAGATTCTCTTTACGGCAGCGACGACAACTGCCAAAAGGCTGAAGCCCATGATGTTGTTGTCGTTGCGCCGGTGATGGGAACTACCAAGAAAAATCAGCTTGGTCTTTCCGACTTTGAGATGTCCGGTGATGGCCGTATTTTAGCCTGTCCGCAAGGCCACGCACCTGCAAAGGTCAAAAAGAAAAAGCGTAACAGTGTCGGCTTTAACATGGAGCTTTGCAGTAATTGCCCCAAACTCTTACAATGCCCGGTCGAAAAAGGCAGCAAGTTTTATTACCTGCGGTTTAAGGAAAAAGACAGACGCATTGCCCTGCGCAGGTTATATGAACGAACCGATGAGTTCAAGGATCGTTA
>JAUYEO010000052.1 GCA_030689795.1 Desulfobacterales bacterium
GTATGACGGGATTGCGGTTATCACTACCGTTGACCGGCCTGAGGGAATTGTCATGTTTCGGATTCCTCCGGGGTGTGAAAATGATGTTGATACGGTTTTGCAGGATCTTGGGAAAGATATGATGATTGAAGAATATATCCCGGACACTAATGATGCGTTCGTAAAAAGTCGAAATATGCTCACTTAACCCCAAAAATCTCAAATCCGTTCGCATATGTCTTTTTACGAACTCATCGCTAATGAG
Source organism: Desulfobacterales bacterium (assembly GCA_030689795.1). Classification (GTDB taxonomy): domain Bacteria; phylum Desulfobacterota; class Desulfobacteria; order Desulfobacterales; family RPRI01; genus RPRI01. The sequence goes on from JAUYEO010000052.1 coordinate 245, forward strand.
AGATTGAAAGAAGATAATGAATACAAAGTACCTCTACATTAATACTATCGGCTGCCAGATGAATGTATACGATTCAGAGCAGATGGTAAGGCGTTTAAAGCCTCTGGGATATGAGATATCTCCGACTATTGAGGCAGCCGATCTGATTATTGTAAACACATGCGCCATAAGGGAAAAAGCCGAGCAGAAAGCCTTCAGCTTTTTAGGCCGCCTTACCGCCCTGAAAAGAAAAAAGCCTGAACTGATAATCTGTGTGGGCGGTTGTGTGGCTCAGCAGGAAGGCCGGTTGATTCTTGAGCGGGTTCCTAATGTGGATCTTGTTTTCGGGACACATGCCTTAAACAGATTGCCTGAACATATACTGAAAATCTCATTAAAAAGATGCAGAATATCTGATGTTGAGATGACTCAGGAGATCGTGGAATTTTCACCCGACGTCAATCCGGTGGTTAACGGTAACATTACAAGATTTGTAACCATTATGCGAGGGTGTGATAACTACTGCACTTATTGCGTGGTACCGTATGTAAGGGGGCCTGAGATAAGCAGGAGACCGGAGAGTGTAATAGGAGAGATCAGGGAGCTTGTTAAGTCAGGCGTGCAGGAAGTTACGCTGCTGGGCCAAAACGTAAACAGTTACGGGATAAAAGAAAGGCTTTGTTCTTTCCCCGAGCTTCTTAAACTTGTGAATGAAATCGAAGGCCTTTTCCGAATCCGCTTTACGACCTCTCATCCGAAAGATCTGTCCGAAGATCTCATATCTTCTTTTGCTGGTCTTGAAAAACTTTGCAGCCATATTCACCTGCCTGTCCAGTCGGGATCCAACAGTGTTTTAAAGAGGATGAACCGGAAATATACAGGAGAGCTCTATCTTGAAAAAATTGACAGGCTCAGGAAAATATCGCCTGATATTGCAATAACATCAGATGTCATTGTAGGCTTTCCCGGAGAGACGGAGGATGATTTCAAAGCTACCCTTGATCTGGTAAAAGAGGTGGAGTTTGACAGTCTTTTCACCTTCGGGTATTCTGATCGGAAAAATGCTCCGGCCGCACGGTTTTCAGACAAGGTTCCTGATGACAAAAAAAAGGAGAGACTTCGGGAGCTGCTCGAATTGCAGGAATATTATACTGTAAAGAAAAACCGGGCTCTCGTGGGGTCAACGGAACTGATACTTGTTGACGGATTCAGCAAAAAGCAGGGCACTGAGGACGGACAAAAGGGATTTGCCGGTGTTCACTGGACAGGTCGGACATCAACAAATAAAATCGTAAATTTTGTTGATGAAAATTTTCTTTCAGGCGATAGTGCTCTTATCGGTAAAAAAATTGATGTTAAGATACAAAAAGCATTTTCGCATTCCCTTCTGGGCAAACCGGTTGATTTAAATAGGTTGCCTGATAGGGTGACAGGGGAGGAGAGTTATGCTGCTTAAGGTAGGCATAGCAGGGCTGGCCATGGATCCGGCGTCAAATACGCCTATTGTAATATTAAAATCGGTTGATGGAGATCAGACTGTTCCGATATGGATCGGATTGCTTGAAGCTACATCGATAGCTTCGGCGATTCAGAAAATAAGGTTTGAACGTCCCATGACTCATGACCTTTTTAAGAATTTCGCAGAAATTATGAATATCAGGGTCTCCATGATAGAAATATGCGATCTGGTAGGAAGCACTTATTACGCAAAAATACACTTCATTTCAAATGCGGGAAATTTTGAAATGGATTCCCGCCCCAGCGATGCTATAGCAATAGCCCTTCGTTTCGATGCTCCCATTTATCTGGACGATAAAGTTATTGAAAAATCAAAAGGAGTGGAACAGAAGCCGGAGGCTGCGGATACGAGCGAGGAAGGTAAGATGTGGGCCGATTATCTCGAAAAGCTTTCTCCGGAAGACTTCGGCAAATTCAAGGTCTGACGAACGGCTTTGTAAAAAGTCATTCTGCTGTGTTGCGCTTCATCTTTCGTCATTGCAGCGTACCAAAATGTACGCTTCATTCCTCAAGATTCGCGCGCCTTGCATAATGAGGTTTTTACTTTGCCGTTGGAATCTGTGCTTTTATGAGTTATTCAATATTTAACGGCTTCATAAAAATAAAAGGAAAATCAAAGTGATAGATCTTCATACCCATTCATTGTTCAGCGACGGAGTCCTGATTCCATCAGAGCTTGCAAGGCGCGCCGAACACGCGGGGCTTAAGGCAGTCGGCATAACGGATCACGGGGACTCTTCAAACATCGATTTTATTGTCCCGAGGATTGTAGGTGTGGCAATAGACCTGAATCGGTTCATGGAAATAAAAGTCATTCCCGGAATTGAGCTTACCCACGTGCCCCCGCCTATGATTGCAGAATGTGCAAGGAGAGCGAGGAACCTTGGCGCAAGGATTATAATTGTCCACGGAGAGACAATCGCCGAACCTGTTGCTCCGGGCACAAACAGGGCGGCAATAGATGCCGGTGTAAACATTCTTGCGCATCCGGGACTTATAACCATGGAGGAGGTCCTCATGGCAAAAGAGAGGGGTATCCTTCTCGAGATTTCAGCGCGCAAAGGGCACAGCCTGACTAACGGACATGTGGCCAAGCTTGCAGCAGAAGCAGGCGCAAAACTTGTCATAAATACCGACACCCACGACCCTTCAGATCTGATAAACCGGGATCAGGCAATAAAAATTGTCCGCGGAGCAGGTCTGACCGAAGCCGACTTTGATATAATGCAGCAAAACGCATCAGCCTTTCTATAATCGTCATATTTATCCCGGCAATCCGGAAACAGAATAAATTGATCTGCTCTTTTTGTTTTTTCCCGATGAGCCTTGCTCCGGATAATCGCGTATATAGCGCTCCATCGGATGAAAGGTGATCGAGCAATGATTTATTTTTGACAAATGCTTGCAATTGATTTAAGTCAATGACCCTTAGAATTGACTGTGAGATATTTGAACTGATCGAATGGCTGAAAACCATTCCTCTTTTTGAGAGGTCGCCCGGAAAATAACAAAGGAAAAAGATTTTTTTCTGAAGGAAATGAGAGGGTGAAATGAAGTTTATATCTTTGAATCGCCGAATGTTGGCGCTGTTGGCGGTACTCGTACCGCTGGCGGTCCTGTTGATTTATGTGGCGTTGCGTTCCGGGCCGCTGGCGCCCATCCCCGTGACCGTAACCACGGTGGAAAGCCGCTCCATCGCTCCGGCTCTGTTTGGCATCGGCACGGTCGAGGCTCGCTACACCTACCGTATCGGACCAACGGTTGCCGGTCGGATCAAGCGGGTAGATGTGCAGGTGGGTGACAGTGTCCGGGCGGGACAGTTGCTTGGTGAAATGGACCCTGTGGATTTCGACGACCGCATTGCCTCGCAGAGAGCCGCGCTTAAGCGCGCCGAGTCTGTTGTGCTTGCCTCCGAAGCTCAGGTCCGGGAAGTGTTGGCGCGCAAGACCTATGCCGAAAAGCAGGCAAGCCGCTATGAACAATTGCTGAAGGCGCGTTCGGTGAGCGAGGAGTCGTTTGAGGGCAAGCGTCAGGAGCTCCAGGTAACGGAGGCTGGTTTCGCCGTTGCCCGTGCTAATCTTGATGGTACACGTCAAGAGTTGGCGCGCATCCGCTCCGACCTTGAGGGCCTGATCCAACAGCGCGCCAATTTGCGCTTGATCGCGCCTGTCAATGGCCTGGTGGCTGCGCGCAACACCGATCCAGGCACCACCGTGGTCGCCGGGCAGTCGGTGATAGAGGTGATCGACCCCGCGAGTCTGTGGATCAATGTGCGCTTTGATCAACTGCGCGTATCGGGTCTTAGTGCCGGACTCCCGGTTCGTATTGTGCTGCGCTCGCAAGAGGGGCAGCGCGCGGGGCGCATGTTGCGCGTGGAGCCGATGGCCGATGCGGTCACCGAGGAGACCCTGGCCAAGGTGACGTTTGATGCATTGCCGAAAAAATTGCCTCCCGTCGGTGAATTGGCCGAGGTCACTGTTGCTATGTCCGCGTTGCCGGCCGCGCCTGTGGTGCCGAATGCCAGTGTGCAGCGGGTTGCCGGACGTCTCGGCGTCTGGCTGGTCGATGGTGACAAACCGCGCTTTGCGCCGGTCAAGGTGGGCGCGACCGACCTCGACGGGCGGGTGCAGATCCTCGACGGTCTCAAGGCGGGCGAGCGCGTGGTGGTTTACAGCCAGCGCGCGCTCGGCGTCCGCAGCCGCGTTAAGATCGTTGAGCACCTGGCAGGGGTGTCGTCATGATCAGCCTCGCGGGGCGCGACATCATGCACGCCTGGGTGAAGTTTGTCTTTACCGGCGTGGGTCTCGGTCTGTTGATCGGTGTGACGCTGACAATGGCCGGCGTATACCGCGGTATGGTGGACGACGCAAGAGTGCTGCTCGATAATAGCGGCGCCGACCTGTGGGTTGTGCAGCAGGACACCCTCGGGCCCTACGCCGAACCGTCCAGCCTGTATGACGACGTCTATCGCGGCATTCTCGGAATGCCCGGCGTGGACCGGGCAGCCAACGTCACGTATCTGACCATGCAGGTACGACAGGGTGAGCGCGACGTGCGCGCCATGGTGGTTGGTGTCGTGCCCGGAGGTCCCGGCGAACCCGGGCAGCCCGGATATCTCATCGCCGGCCGGCAAATCACGCGCGGCCATTATGAAGCCGTGGTTGATATCGCTACGGGGTTCAAACTCGGCGATCGCATCCAGATCCGCCGCAACCATTACGCGGTAATCGGGCTGACCCGGCGCATGGTCTCCTCCGGCGGCGACCCGATGGTGTTCATTCCGCTCAAGGACGCACAGGAGGCGCAGTTTCTCAAAGACAACGACGCAATTGCAAGGCAGCGCCGCCGAACTGCCGGGAACCCGGCCTTTAATCGTCCGGGGACGCCAGGTTTGCTCGATGCGGTGATTGCCTCGCAAAGCGTCAATCCTTACATCAACGCGGTACTGGTGCAGATCAAGCCAGGCTTCATACCGGAGGAGGTGGCCGAACCGATTCGGCGCTGGAAGCGCTTGCAGGTTTATACCCGTGCTCAGATGGAAGGGATCCTGATCGGCAAGTTGATCGCCACCGCGGCCAAACAGATCGGCATGTTCCTGGTGATTCTCGCCATCGTCAGCGCCGCCATCGTTGCCTTCATCATCTATACACTGACCCTCGGCAAGATCCGCGAGATAGCGGTGCTCAAACTGATCGGCACCAGGAACAGCACCATCGCCGGGATGATCCTGCAGCAGGCGCTGGGCTTGGGCATGATCGGCTTTGTAGTGGGCAAGATCGCCGCCACCTTCTGGGCGCCGATTTTTCCCAAGTATGTCCTGCTCGAACCGGGGGATGCGGTGCGCGGCTTCGTCGCCGTAATGGTAATCTGTGTGCTGGCGAGCTTCCTGGCCATCCGTGCCGCGCTCAAGGTCGACCCGGCGGAGGCGATCGGTGGCTGACATGCTTGGAAAAGGCATCCGCATCGAGGGATTGCACAAACGCTACGGAAAAGGCGACACCGCCGTCGATGCACTAAAGGGCGTGGATATGCAGGTCGCCCCAGGCGAGACCGTCGGGCTGATCGGTCCCTCGGGCTCCGGTAAGAGCACCCTGCTCAAATGCCTTGGCGCCGTGATCGAGCCCACGGCCGGACGTATGACGCTGGGGGAAGATCTGATCTACGACGACGGCTGGAAAATTCCCGATCTGCGCGCCCTGCGCCGCGACAAAATCGGTTTTGTGTTCCAGGCGCCGTACCTGATTCCGTTCCTCGATGTCACAGATAACGTGGCGTTGCTGCCCATGCTGGCCGGCCGCTCCAATGCAGAATCCCGGAAGCGCGCGCTGGAACTGCTTGAAGCGCTGGATGTTGCGCATCGCGCCAAAGCCATGCCGTCGCAACTCTCCGGCGGCGAACAACAGCGCATCTCCATCGCCCGGGCGCTGGTCAACAGACCGCCCGTGATCCTCGCCGATGAGCCTACCGCGCCGCTGGACAGCGAGCGGGCATTGGCCGTGATTCGCATCCTTAACCAAATGGCCCGCCAATACGAGACCGCCATCATCGTCGTTACGCACGACGAAAAGATCATCCCGACCTTCAAGCGCATCTATCACATCCGGGACGGCAAAACCGAGGAGGAAGCCGGCGAGGGGAGGGCTTTCGAATGAGAACCATGCATTTATTTTGAAAATGGTTTCGATGCGCGCCATGAAAAGGACCCCGGAAGGGGAAACGCGTTGATCCGGCAGGCGCTGTGATTCTGCGGATATTTTTAAATCATAAATTTTCCGTTTTCATAAATAATGACTTTTTCACCTGATGATAGATGGGCGGTGACTCTTTTCTTCTCGGTATTGACAAGATCCCAGTGGAGTGCCGAGTCATTGAATCCTAAATTCTTCTTGATTTCACCCGTCAGTTTTTTCGGATCTCCCGAGAATGTGTCCGAATAGGATGAGCCGACGGCTATATGACAGTTGCCGAAGCGGCCGCCGTAGTTTTCGTCAAAAAGGGTGTTTGCCATAAACCTGTTTATTTTCGAAAACCTCCTGTCGGTCAGGGAAAATTCCCCTATCCTGTTTGCGCCCTTATCCATTGCCAGTTGTTTTCTCACGAAGGTTTCCCCTGTTTCCGCGTCTATTTTTACCGCCGAGCCTTTCTTGAACTCGAGCCTGACATTTTCAACGTAATTACCGCTCCTGTATGACGGCTGGTCGGCAAAGTATTTTCCCCTGGTTCCCCTCCAGTCCGGAGAGATGAATAACTCGAAACTTGGAATATTATGACCCGATATGCCGATCCATTTTCTCTGAGCGCCGGGCGTGATTTCAAGGTCGATATTTTCCGATTCAATCCGGTATGACCTGACGGTCATGCCGTTAAGCCATTTTTTTATCCGTGCGGCGTTGCTGTAAACTTTTTGCCATTCCTCAACAGGCGATTCCTTGTTTAAAAAGCATGCGGCAGCGATTTCGTTTGTGTATTCTTTCATGGATAACCCTGCATGTTTCGCCAGTTCTTCGGTCGGAAGCATGCAGAGTGTCCAGCCGAAAGCGCCTTCTTCCTCCCTTTTGTCGATAATATCCCTTAAATGTTTCCTTGCTACTGCGGCCTTTCCGATTTTTCCTGGATCGATGCCGCTCAGATGAGTTATCGATTCAGGAGCATGGAGAAAAATGCTGCCGTTTATGTTTTTATAAAGCGCTTCTTCGCCGGGAGGCGTGAAAACAAGTTGCCTGCTGTTTGAAATATCGTAAAAGCTGCGCTCCATGACCGGGGTGGAGTTCATTCTCAAAATCGGGTTTATGCCCATCTTTAAGAGTTTTTCGTTTAAGATCTCGGCAAGCCGGACTGCAGCAAGGTTATATCTGATTAAAACCGTGTCATTTTTTTTATATATGCCTGTCCGGGCTGTCTTAAGCCCCCAGAGAAGCACATCCGCATACCTGTAAAGCTGTTTTTCGGTCAGCATTCTTTTCCTCTCATATTATTATTTCTTCAGACAGTGCCGATCCTTTGTTGCCTGCCGTTTACCATAAACTATCGGCCGTTCACTGCTGTTGGCTATCTTTCAGAAAAAGCGAGTGATACTCAGGTTCGCTCAGGTGATTTTTGAGAATTTTAGTTATCATGAAAAATATCCCGGAAAGCTCTTCATCAGTAAGCCTTCCGATCAGTTTTTCCGTGAGAGTGTCGTCGGAAAATTTTTGAAGGTAGTACCGGACCGTGTTTTCATCGGTCTCTCTGTCAAAACCGAATCCGACAAGACCGGTGTATCTTTCTACAAAATGATGTGAATGAGTCTTCATGTCTTACGCCTCTTTTTTTATCACCACAGAGACACGGAGGACACAGAGACATTATTTCACTTTGTGCCTATGTGCCTTTGCCCCTTTTATCCTTCATTATTAAGTTGACTTTATATCCGTCTTATTGTGTATTCCGGCTGGTTTATATAAAGAAAATGAAGAACGGTCAACATAAGTTTATCTTAAAATTCCGGGGGATAATATCACTTTGGTTTTTGATTATTTCACTTCGTCAGATAAGGTTTCAATCCGTTATGGAATATGGGATTGCGGGGCGAAAACAAAAAAAGGCTCCGTTATTCTGCTCGGCGGCAGAAAAGAGTTCATGGAGAAATATGCAGAGACAATAGAGGAGTTGAAGCAAAGGCAATTTGATGTTTACAGTATGGACTGGAGGGGGCAGGGCCTTTCAGCGCGTATCCTTGCAAACAGGCAGAAGGGTTATATCAGCAATTATAGTGAATACCTGGAGGATTTGAATTATTTTGTAAACAATATCGTCAGGCCTGCTGCCGTTTCGCCTATAATAATTCTTGGCCATTCGATGGGCGGACACGTAGCGCTTCGTTTTTTGCATGATTTCCCTGAAGCAGCCGATAAAGCTGTCCTGACATCCCCCATGATAGATATTAATATCCCCACATTTCCAAGATGGCTTGTGAGATTTATTGCTTTTTGTGCGTCAGGGGCTGGTTTCGGGCATTCTTATTCGGTTGGCTCAAAAGGCTATTCCGTTTCAAACATAAAGTTTGAAGGAAACATTCTTACATCCGATCCGGTGCGCTTCATGGATGAGCACAGGGCAATTGCCGAAAGCCCTGAGCTTGCCCTGGGTGGTGTTACATACGGGTGGCTTGCAGCGACATTTAGATCGATAGATATTTTATCGGGCGCAGAATACGCCGGGAAAATAAAGACGCCGGTATTGATTATCAGCGCCGGTAAAGACAGAATAGTATCTGAAGCGGCCCAGAGAGACATATGTTCGGTAATGGGGAAAGGCAGCTTTGTAAGCATCCCTGATTCATTCCACGAAATCCTGAAAGAAAGAGATGCAGTCAGGAAAACCTTCTGGAAGGAGTTTGATAAATTTGCCTCTGAATCATGACTTTTTACGAAGCCGGCACCCTTTTCAGATAACCGCAAAGCTTGCCCGGATTGTCCGTCATGATGACTTCGGCGCCTAAGTCAAGTGCCTTTGCTGCCTGTTCAAGTGTGTTGCATGAATATGTCAAAACTGAATAACCGCCTGTTTTAGCTTTTTCCATGAAGCTGCCGGAAAGGTTCCCGATCGGCAGGCAGAGACCGTGAATGTAAGAAGGATAAGATGCCTGAGTCAAAGAAGCTCCGGAAAGATTAAAAACATATTTATATGCCTGCGCCTTGTTATAGGCAAATTCGAGCAGTTTCGGGTTGAAACATAGAATGTGAATGCTGCCTGAATATTTATGCGGCACCTTCTTTTTTATGATCTCTAAAACCTTTAATGTAAGAATCCTGGATGTTTCTGACAGAGAATATTCTTCATCGGTTTTGATTTCAACAAAAAGGCGGGTTCTTCTGCAGTAAAGGTCGATTGTCTTTTCAAATGTCAGAATCCTTTCTGTCGAATAGTTTTTGGAGAACCAGCTTCCCCAGTCGGAATCTGAAAGTTCGTCAAAGAAACAGGATTCAATTTTCCTGCGTGACCCGGTGATCCGCGACAGTGTTTTATCGTGATGTATGACCGGTATCCCTTCGCGGGTGATCCTGACATCGAATTCTATGCCGTCGACAGGATATTTCAACGCGGCATCAAAGGCCGAACGGGTATTTTCGGGCGCTTCTTCATTTGCTCCCCTGTGCGCGACAATCAACAACTTTTTCCTGCCGGTTATGGATTTTTTCATTTCCGCTCCCTCGTCACTCCTTTATAAAAAAGGGGTTCAGCATATTTTGATCCGCCTCATACGGATTGGATTCCCGCGGCCCGGCGGACTTCGACAGGTTCAGGCCCCAAGTGTGTCAGGGGTACCGGCTCGCCCAAGTCTTTCGCAGTAGTGGCTCAAAAAGACGTAAACGTAAAAGGATTTTTACGAAATCATAATACATATATCATGTAACTTAATTCTTGTCACTATCATTAAAATTAACACCGCCCGAAAGATTTATATGAATTCCCGGTAATCGGGAGGTAAACACCAGTATATCATAATTATATTAAGAGATACATCATTGAATCTTGTTTT
>JAUYEO010000054.1 GCA_030689795.1 Desulfobacterales bacterium
AAAGACTCGTATTCGCGTATTGCGCCGGTAACCGTAATCCGCGGATAATATCTTCTGTTAAGATAGGCTATGTTTGTATCGGCGATGGTGATTTCGATTTCACCCTCGGAGACCTTTCTTATCAATTCTTCAGTCGCGGTATCTTCGTGAAACACTATTTTGAGGTTGATTCCGCGCTCTTTCAGTTTATTTAACTGTTCTTCATAGGGCATCATTTTTCTTATATGAACGGTATGCCCTGCAAGGTCTTCAGGGGTTTGTATCCCCTGGTTTTTTTTGTTTACGATAATATGCTGCCGGACACGCATGTAGCCGTCTGAAAATGCCGCTGTCTTCTTTCTTTCCGGCGATGCGGTCATGTTTGCTGCAATGAATGCTCCCTTATTGTTCTTTAAAGCGGGAAGAAGATCTTCCCATTTTTCAATTATCTGCACCTTAAGCTTTACGCCGAGATATTCTGCAAAAGCCTTTGCGAGCTCATACTCGAACCCCATAGGCTGGTCCTTGTAAATATAGAAGCAATGGGCGTTATTTTGGGTAATGAGGATTATTTCGCCTTTTTTGAGAATATATTTGAGGCTTGTGCTTTCGGCTGTCTTTTCCCGGACAACAAAGATGCAGAAGGAGATGAACAGCAGGACGATTATTGCATTTAAAAGGCGTGGTCTCTTATTTATACAGCTCGTTATTGTTGCTTTACTGAACAACTAGAAAGCTCCAAGCCGGCATTCTTTGATTTTTATTTTAAGAGTTTCACAGGCACAGCTTACGGAGAACCTTTGTGTATTTAATTTTACGGCAATCTCCCATGCTTTGATACACGAAAGCCTGCCGTCTTCAAGAGAATTGCTTATCGCAGCTTTGAGTTCTGCAGAAACAGTCTCCTGTGCTTTTACGATTTTTTTATCGGGTTTGTAACCGAATAATCCGAGCTGGCAATTAACGAGCTTAAGACTGAGCCTGTCTGCCGCAGCACCTATATCACTTTCCGGGATATGCAGCTTCCCGGCGATCTCGAATGCGGCGACGCAGGAGAGTTCATTATCCGTAACACGGCTCATAATCTCTTTTTCGAGCAGACTAATTTTTTCAGGCATGTTATGTATCCTTTCATAAATTATAGAGTATACGAGCCAATTGCAAAAGTCCCTCTCCCCTAAATCCCCTCCCTTGAGGGGAGGGGATTATGGGGAGAGGGACTTTTCGAGAGTTTTGCAATTGGGTCATATAACCAGAAACCGCTTTTTTACTTAATTTTCCACGAAACCACAAAGCTCCTGTCATCCCCGAGGGTCGAACCACTGGCCTGCGTTACAAGAAGGAAGACAAGTTCGTCTTTACCGTCATTGTCTATATCGCCCAGTGTGTAATCGCTTATATATCCTGAAAATTTCCTGGTTTTCCATTTGGGGGAGAGTCCGACATTATCCCACGAAAGGCATTCAAAATAACCGCTTTTGAAAATCCTGACTCTCGAAAAAACACCTCCAGTTGAATCTGTATTCTTGACCACCAGAACCTCTTTCTTTTTGTCGTTGTCAAGGTCGGTCACAAGAATGCGCTGGGGCAGATAAAGTCTGTTCTCAGGCCTTTTTTCATCTCTGCCTTTTTTTGCTGCTTCAATTTCCGCAGGCGCTTCAAGATATGCGCTGCTTCCGCCGTAAGGATCACTGCTTGACCATTCCTCGCTTCCGTTCGCATTGAAAAGTCTCAGGTACTCGCTGTCGTTAAATCCGAGTATCATCTCCTGGCCTGAATTCAAGATATCGCCGTAATTGAAACCGTAGACATTTACGCCTTTGGGTAAAATCTCCTTGTTTGTGGAGATGTAATTTCCGCTTACCCATTTAAGTTCATACACATTTCCAGAAAAAATAGTTGCATTTCCCCCCTTCTGGCCGAAAAGAACTTTTCCGCCGCGGGCGGGAATATCAAGCACCCTGTAATGCCAGTCTTCGTTATCCGCGATTTTTTTAAAATCCTTTCCGTCCCATTCAAGCACAAAAGAGATTACCCTTCCGCTGTCGGTGATAGCCGTTACGAATATTTCAGCCTTTTTGTTCCCGTTTATATCCGCGACATCTATTCCCTTATAAAATTCGTATGTTTTCCCGGCAAGCTCTTTTACCTTCTCGAATTTACCGGCGGTCTGCCTGTAGATAAAAATATTGTGATCATCTGCAAATACGGTTTCTATCTTCCCGTCGCCATCCACATCGCCTACGGCAATGCCCTTCAGTTTCGTTTCAAATTTCTTTGATTTCCACAAAACAGCGGCAGGCTCGCCTGAACCTGAGAAGGCTTCATCGGAAGCCATTTTTATTCCGCTCTGCTTTGACCACATCTCTTCCGGATTTTTGCGGCTGTCTGTGCCCTGTTCTCCGCCGGAAGGCTGCTGGGCTGTGATCTGCTTTGCAGGCGCCTGGGACAAAACGGTTTTTCTTCCGAAAACGGTTTCGTTGATCTTTGCCGCAAATACATTAATATGATAAATGACATCGCCCTGGCTGCTTCCGAATTCATTGATTATGACAAGCTGACTCTTCTTCTGCACATCATAAAATTTGGCGTCTGTGCTGATGCTCTCACCGAATACGGTCAGGCTTCCGAAGAGCACATAATCGGCGCCCGTTTTTTCACCTGCGGCAAGGGCCGTTTTTTCGTCCATTTTCCCCGCCGTAATTCCCACCTCCTCTTTTCCGACAATCATGACCTTATTTTCAAAGGCGATACGGGTTGAGAGCATCTCTCCAATCCCCTTCTGGAGAAAGGAGAGGTCTTTTTCGGAGTGTATATTAAAAGGAAGTATGAGAACCTTTGATATTTTGTCGGCAGAAAAAGCTGTATTTACACCCGTAAGCATTGAAACGATAGCCAGTGTCAGAATAAAGTTTTTAAATAATTTCAAATTTATTATCTCCTGTAATTTTAAGTACTCAGGTTATTTAGACTGTAGGCTGTCAGGGTTTTTGTAAGAACCTGAGCAGTTACCTGTAATGTTAAGTTTCTTTCTCAGTAATTACCACTTTAAAAACCTTCGTGTTCTTCGTGGTTTAAAAATTATCCTTCTGCATCAGGCGGTAGGCGTCCGCAATGTTCTCTTCCAATTCCTCAATGGTCTCGCTTCACAACCAGGCCTCAGCGGGTGTGGAAAAAAAATCATGCAGAGGGATGCCGTTTCCTCCCACAACAATCAGTCTCGCATCCGGGTAACGAGCACGAAAAGCTTCCAGACCGGAGACTTTACCGCTCCTGCCGCTTTTTACTTCAATCGCACAGAGTTCCGTTCCGCGGGCAATGACAAAATCGACCTCGTTGTCACCATGCCGCCAGTATGTGATCGAATAATTAGCCGGATAAAGGTTATTTACAAGATGCCCTCCCACGGCATTCTCAACCAGACGCCCCCACCAGATCGCATCGGAGTTTGATTCATTGAACGAGCGATTTGAGAGGGCAGTGACCAGGGCATTGTTCCAGAGCAGCAGTTTGGGGCTGCTCCCCCGTTTGCGTACAGATCCCCGCGAAAAGAGCTCCAGCCCGCTTACAAGAAAAGCTGTTTCCAGCAACCTTAGATAGTGGGCAAGTGTCGTCGTATTGCCGGCATCATGCAATTGCCCGAGCATTTTGTTATAGGAGAGTATCTGTGCCGGAAACGTTGCCGCCAGAGCGAATAAATGGCGCAGGAGTGTCGGCTTGGTGATTTTCTGTAACTGAAGCACGTCGCGTGCCAGCACCGTTTCTATCAGAGAATCGGTCACGTATCGCTTCCATTTCTGCTCGTCGTCGCTAAAGGCTGCCGCGCCGGGATAACCACCGAAATAGAGCCAGCGCGGCAGATCCCAGCCGAAGGCGTCAACGCATTCCTGAAACGTCCAGTGGCTGCAACGATGCAGAAAAAATCGCCCCGCCAGACTTTCTGATAATCCTTCCCGAATCAGCAGCGCCGATGACCCCAGTACCAGTAGACGAATATCCCGTGGAGAGCGCCGAGCAGCATCCCAGATACTCTTCAGCGATTCACTCCAGCCGCGCACCTTTTGTACCTCATCAAGCACAAGGAATACCGGTCCGCGCGATCGGTCCGCCTCAACCTCTGCCCGGCGCCACTGGGTTTCAATCCATTCCGCCCCCGGAGGAAGAGGACTGTCGGCAGAGGCATAGACAAAAGGAAACGGCAGCTTGTCCATAACCTGGTGGGCGATGGTGGTTTTTCCCACCTGCCGGGGACCTGTCAGCACCTGAAAGACATGTTGCTTCTTCTCAAATTCTCTAACCAGCAACGGTACCAGTGATCGTTCAAAGTTATTCATATACACAGTGTAACCGAACAGTTATCCATTTACAACAAATATTACTCAATGACTGAGCAAAATTACTCAATGACCGAACCGGAGAGCAAAGAAATCCATCATATGCTGAATTTTCATCCGACTGTTTAAGCCACTTTCTGAGGCAATGCTTTTTCAAGTATTAAATTTTCAGTTGAACCGAAACAGCGAGCGCAAACTTCGCTGCTTGCGGCGGGGTTAGCGAGCGAATTAAAAACAGATACTATTCCCTACGGTCGAAGATTCCCCGCTGCTTGTGGCGGGAAATCTTCAAATATTGAAAATATCAGCCAGAGAATACCTTTCCGCAGCGTCCAGCACCTCTAAACCTATCCTTTTCCCGGATGCGTCAAGGTCAATATTCAAACCTTCTTCAATTTCCAATGTTCGATCAACATGTTTTTCCTGTAAGCGAATATAAAGAGCGTCAATTTCATTGTCGTATTCTATCTTCATAAATTATTCTCCTGAACAAACATAACATCCCCCTTATTCCGAATCAAGGAGAATCAGTCAGCTTTACTGTCTGACTATTAACTTTTATGTGTTTTCAGATTTTATATTGATTTCAATTTTGTCCTACTATATACTCAAGTTATAATAATTGATTGTCCAGCAGAAAAATATTTATCCAAAATCATTTTCATAAATATGTGTTCGCTGCTCCGAAGCTAAATATCTGGATTATAGCATGAGTGAAATCTGGGATAGAGTACTTGAGTTAATTCAGCAGAGAGACGTCCGGATTTCCGAGCATGGCTATGATGAGCTCGCAAATGATGACATTACTGTTCGGGAGATCATATCAGGCTCTGACAAAGCTTTTATTATCGAGGAGTACCCGGATTACCCGAGAGGGCAGTGTGTCTTGGTTTTACAAAACGACAGGTCAGGGAAACCAATACACGCGGTTTGGGGTATACCGCATGGCTTATCGTCGCCCGCTGTCCTAGTAACGGCATACCGGCCTGATCCTGAAAAATGGACTAATGATTTTCGGAGGAGAAAGTTGTGAAACGAAAACAATATAAGAAATTAGTGCATGAAGGCGGATATGTTGCCGAGGTTGATGTTGTATTGCTCGAAGCAGATGAAGGCTGGTCTCCATACCTGTCTGTAGAAGACGCCTGCAAACTTGATGATGTCAGAGAGGCTCTTCGGAGAGGGGATATTCAAAGAGCGGCGGGGCTATCCCGCGTATTTTCACTTACACCTGTCACAATATCGAAACAGCCGGAAAAGCAATTGCAGACATAACCTTTTTTGGTTCCTCGCTGTTTCGATTGAGTTCAGCGGCGGCGAGCACCTTTCCTCGCTGTTTCGGTTCAAGGTTGGGTTGGCCCCTTTATTCTATGCGAATGCAACCTGGGGAAGTTCGACATAACTGTCGGGCTTTTCGGTTTTCTTTTGGATGGCGAAGAAACGGCGTTCGATTTCTTTAAGGACCTTCGCATCGAAATAGACCATCCCGCAATTCACGCAAATTTCGACCGGTGTGTTGGTGACAAGCAGATAATTGCCTTTAAACGAGTAAAGATAATCCGTCCGTCGCTCCTCGTATTGCCGGCTTCCGCAATAAATGCATTTCTTATTTTCCATTTTCCCTGCTCCTTGTCCACGGGTCGACGAATTTCGGCGGCTTCGGAACGTAAACCGTAATGATTACCACCTTGATCATATTGCTTTTCCAGCAAATCCTCTATGCAAATAAAGGCGTTTCTACATATATTGTAAACAGTAGAGCCAATTGCAAAAGTCGTCATTCCCGTGCAAACGGGAATCCAGAAATTTTTGCAACATATTGAAAAGACTGGATTCCCACTTTCGTGGGAATGACAAATTCTTCTCTTTTTAGGACTTTTGCAATTGACTCGGTATAATATATGTTGGGTGCAATAGCAAAATTTTTCCGGGAGTGATTCGTGAGTTTTCAAAAAGAAATAATTGATGAGTATTTCAGACCGCTCTTCCGGAGCGGTCTGATAAATAATCCTGTCCATCCTGTTAATCCTGTCTAAAAGCTTCTCCCCCGCAGCCGACCGGCTTTTCGTCTTTCCGCTTTGTGCCTATGTGCCTCTGTGCCTTTGACCCTTGTTTTTAACATTTTTCTTGACATTTAAAACCTATCCTGATACGGAAAAAGTGCCTTATTTTCGGGCAAATCTGAGTAGTTATGAAAGGGGGTGGGACGGGAAAGAGAGCCAATGCAATTTTCGTAACACAAATTATCAGGTTTGGGTTAACTAATTATTAATCAGGTTAAGGAGGAATTAAGGATGA
>JAUYEO010000058.1 GCA_030689795.1 Desulfobacterales bacterium
CAAGATGAGGCATTTTGATGTTCAGTTGGTAGGGGGAATGATTCTTCACACCGGAAAAATTGCTGAAATGAAGACCGGTGAAGGAAAAACACTTGCATCCACACTTCCTGCGTATCTGAATTCGCTTTCAGGTAAAGGGGTTCATATTATTACCGTAAACGATTATCTTGCAAGGCGTGATACTGAGTGGATGGGGCATATTTATAAATTTCTCGGCGTTTCGGTGGGAACAATACTGCACGGGTTAACAGATTCGGAGCGCAAACAGGCTTATAATTCAGATATTACTTACGGAACGAATAATGAATTCGGCTTCGACTATCTGAGGGACAACATGAAGTATGAAATGGAATCTCTGGTTCAGCGCGAACTCAATTTTGCGATAGTTGACGAGGTGGACAGCATCTTGATAGATGAAGCAAGAACCCCGCTGATTATTTCCGGTCCCGCCGAAAAATCGACCGACATGTATTACCAGATCAATGAAATAATACCCCGCTTTAATAAGGAAAAAGATTATTCAATAGACGAAAAGGCGAGAGCGGTTGTTCTGACCGAAGAAGGTGTCGCTAAAGCTGAAAACTTATTAAAGGTGAGCAATATTTATGACCCTAAGCATATTGAACTCCTGCATCATGTTAACCAGGCCATGAAAGCCCATACTCTGTTCAAGCTGGATGTTGATTACATAGTAAAGGACGGAGAAGTAATTATAGTTGATGAATTTACGGGCCGTCTGATGCCCGGTCGGCGCTACAGTGACGGTTTGCACCAGGCGCTCGAGGCTAAGGAGAATGTAAAAATAGAAAATGAAAACCAGACGCTGGCTACGATTACGTTCCAGAACTACTTCAGAATGTACGATAAACTTGCGGGAATGACCGGAACTGCGGATACAGAAGCCGCCGAATTCAAAAAAATATATGATCTTGATGTTGTTGTCATTCCCACAAATATGACGATGATAAGAAAAGATTATCCGGATGTCATTTACAAGTCGAAGAGGGAAAAATACGAAGCTGCCCTTGATGAAATCGCAGAACTCAATAAAAAAGGCCAGCCTGTTCTGGTTGGTACGGTTTCGATCGATGTTTCGGAGAGTTTGAGCACAAAGCTGAAAAAGAGAGGCATTAAGCATACCGTGTTAAATGCCAAGAATCATGAAAAGGAAGCTGAAATTATCGCTATGGCCGGGCAGAAAGGGTCTGTTACCATTTCGACAAACATGGCCGGGCGCGGAACCGATATTGTTTTGGGTGAAGGAGTGACCGCGCTTGGAGGTCTTCATGTTTTGGGAACCGAAAGACATGAAAGCAGGCGCATAGACAACCAGCTCAGGGGACGTTCAGGCAGGCAGGGAGATCCCGGATCTTCCCGTTTTTACCTTGCCCTTGAAGATGACCTCCTAAGGATTTTCGGAGGGGAACGCATCACTGGCATAATGGAAAAACTGGGAATGGAGGAAGGAGAGCCGATTGAACACAACCTTATCAGCAGGGCGATTGAAAATGCCCAGGCAAAGGTTGAAGGGCATAATTTTGACATAAGAAAGCAACTCCTTGAATATGACGACGTAATGAACCAGCAAAGGGAAGTAATATACAGGCAGAGGCGTGAAGCATTAAACGGGAAAAGCCTCAAACCCTCTGTTGAAAGCATGATCCGGGATAAAGCCGAAGAGATTGCTTTTTCTTTTGCCGACGAGAAAGCGCTTCCAGATGAATGGGATATCAAGGGCCTTTCCGAAGCGGTTTTCAAACAATTCAATTTCCGCGTGAAGAATTTAAGTGGTGAAGAACTCGAGGGAATGAAAAAAGAAGGTCTTGCGCAATTCATCTATGATGAGGCTGTGGCTGTCTATAACGAAAAAGAGATATTAATCGGAGCTGATGGTTTCAGGCACCTTGAACGAGTAGTTATGCTCCAGACCGTGGACGGCATGTGGAAAGATCATCTCCTTTCGATGGACCATCTCAAGGAAGGGATAGGGCTCAGAGGATATGCGCAGCAAAATCCTCTTATTGTTTATAAAAAAGAAGGATTTGAGCTGTTTCAGGACATGATATCGAGAGTCAAGGAAGAGATAGTCAACATCATGTTCAGAATACAGATATCCGGGCCGGAAAAGATCGAAGACATAAAAAAACCTAAGGAGCAGAAACTCATATTTTCGGGCGGGGATGAGGCTGTTTCAAAGAAACCTGTAAAAAGAGAAGAAGATAAAGTCGGGAGAAATGATCCCTGCCCGTGCGGAAGCGGGAAAAAATATAAAAAATGCTGCGGAAAGAACTAAAAGGTATGAGGCATGAGGCGGAAGGCAGAAGGGGAAACAAATTAAGGATTTAACATTGCTTGTATATATCAAACTGCTCCTGACGGCTTTTTTCTGGGGAGGAACATTCATTGCCGGAAGAATGGTTGCGCAAAATGTGGAACCATATTCAGCCTCGTTTTTAAGATTTGCGGTAGCTTCAGTTTGTCTTGTTTTCTTTACATGGAAAATGGAGGGTAATTTTCCAGCACCAAAAAAAAACCAAATTATACCCGTAATTCTTCTCGGAATGACGGGCATATTTTCATATAATGTTTTTTTCTTCAAAGGACTTAAAATAATCGACGCTGGGCGCGCAGCTCTGATCATTGCAAATAACCCTGTTTTTATAACTCTCCTTGCGGCATATTTTTTCAGAGAGAGATTAAGTACATTCAAGCTTGCCGGAGTAGCAATTTCCGTTACAGGTGCAATTGTTGTAATATCGATGGGAAATCCCCTTGAGATTTTAAGCGGAAGCCTCGGATGGGGTGAATTGTATATATTCTGCTGTGTTTTGAGCTGGGTTGCTTTTTCATTAATAGGCAAGTCGGTGATGTCGGATCTTTCTCCTGTAGTCGCTATAACATATTCTTCAATAGCCGGAACCGCTTTCCTTTTTATTCCGGCATTGTTTGAAGGCATTGCTTTTAAAATGTTAACATATTCAATTTCAGATTGGTTGGGCATAGTTTATCTCGGATTTTTTGGAACAGTCCTGGGATTTGTATGGTATTATGAAGGCATAAAAAAAATCGGGCCTTCACGGGCGAGCCTTTTTATCAACTTCGTCCCGGTCAGCGCGGTCTTTCTTGCTTTTTTTATATTGAAGGAGCCTGTTACAATTTCTTTATTGATAGGCACCATACTGGTTTCTGCGGGAGTATATTTAACGAATTCGGGTTTGCAGGCAGGCAACCGGAAAAAAGGCATGAAACTCGGGAAGAAGAGCGTGGATAGTGAATAGCGGATGGAGGATAACGAAACACGAAACATAGAGAAGAAACCGGTTAACGGGAACAGGAATTTTATATATTAAAAAGAGGGAGGTTTGTTATGAAAAGATTGATGTTGATTGGTTTTATAATCTGTCTTGCAGTTCTTGCCGGGTGCCATTCGAGGACGGATGCTCCAAAAGCAAAGAAGGAAGTGAAGCAGGAAGAAAAAAGGATTGAAGCCGAAAAAATGCCTGCGGCGGTTTCTGCAGGTAAAAATCTGAAGATATCCGTACTGATGGATACAGGAGATGATAATCTGGCGCTGGAAAAGATCGACCAGCGGGAGCAGTTGAATGACTGGATGGGCAGGGATTTAGTGACAATGCTTAACAAAGCCGGATTTGAAGCAAGCCTTATAGAAAACCGCAAGCAGTATAAATCAGGAACGTACCTTCTTAAAGTGACTATAGTCAAATACAGTGCAGGCAGCAAAGCGGCGCGAATGATTGTCGGTTTCGGAGCAGGCTCAGTCGGACTTGATACGAAGTACGAATTTTTCGCTCCGGAGGGAAACCGTATTCTTTCCGATGAGCACGGAGTTGGCTCCGGAAGGGACTGGACATTCTGTGCAAGAAAATTGAACACACAGACAGTCGATGCGGTAAAAAACAAGTTAGGACGATAAAAAAGGCTGAGGTTTAAATCAGACTTTTTATGAGATCGTTAAATATGATGAACTCGTAAAAAGTCGAAATATGCTCACTTAATGAGCTTTTTGGGGATTTT